>PAFJ01000043.1 GCA_002704325.1 Gammaproteobacteria bacterium
CAATTTCTGAAGGGCTTGTGCCCCGCCAACCAAAATCCGGCGAGGATAACCGCTAATGACAAAACCGCGAACCAATGCGGCGGGAAAAACTCGTCAAATCGTTAAATAAACAGGGCGGTAACGTTGAGGATAACCATCGCGATAACAAACATCCGACCCCGTCCGGCGTGGGCTTTGTCACCTTTTTTGGCGACAAGAATCGGCAATCCAATGGCCAATGCAAACACGGAGCAAATTACCTGCACGGCTGCGATGCTATCGATGATTAAACTTATTGGTTTTGCCCTTCGTCGTGACCAAAACGTCGACGCCGAGATATCGCCGCTTGGCCATGTGTGATGTTTTGATGCCCAAATGTGGTTAGCCCGAGAACAATGAATCTACCTTTTAAGGTGTGCTAACCGAGGCGGCTAATCTGCAACAGAGCACACCGTACTGCCTGTGGCGGTGGACAAGAGTATTTCTTCCGATGAACGGCGGTCGATTGCCTGTACTGCGGACTTCAGAGGGATTTTGGAGCTGGGTTAGCGGCTGCTGCGGGCCGTAGCAGCATAGGTAGAAAAGCGCCGCGATCGAGTTTTAGCGAAACCGCCAGTGAACGCTAAAAACGCAGCAATTCGGTTGAAAGGTCTTTGGTGTCGAGGATGCCAATGGCATTCAAGCCCTTCATCATGCCAGCGCATTCGCCAGGGTTGAATATCAGCTGGCCATTGGTCTGTTCGCAGCGGTAACGATGNGTATGACCGTGCAGCGCAATGGCTTGCGCGTCCAAGTGGCCTTCGAACTCCAGAGGGTCGTGNACNACGATAATGTCGCGGTTATCCCAGCAAACTTGTAATGGCGGNTCGTAGAATTCAAAACCATGACGCTCGATTGCTGCGTCAAGGCTGGTGCGCTCTTGGTCGTTGTTACCGAAAACACCGCTCATGGGTGCATCGAGTTGGCTAAATACCTCGATAGTTTTAGCTTGGGTGATATCGCCCGTGTGAATCACGCGGTCTACGCCAGCAGCGTTAAAGAGTTCAACGATGCGTCGAACATTTTTCAGGTTGTTGTGCGTATCGCTGACAACACCTATGCGCATAGCAAACTCCGAATTTAGGGACGAGTATAAAAAAAACGCCGGCCTAAGCCGGCGTTGCAAGCGATACCTTCCGGCTTAGCTCGCTTTTTCCAGTACGTGAATGGCACAGGCGCTGCCCAAACCAATGACGTGAGTCAGCCCCATTTTTGCCCCTTCAACCTGGCGGCTACCTGCTTCGCCGCGCAGGTGCGTGCTGACTTCGTAAATATTGGCGATCCCCGTAGCACCCAGTGGGTGGCCTTTAGACAGCAGTCCGCCAGATACGTTCACTGGGATACGTCCGCCTAGTGCGACTTCGCCCTCATCAATTAGCCGGCCAGCCTCGCCGTCTTTGCAGATGCCGAGATTTTCATAGTGCAAAATCTCAGCGGTGGCAAAGCAGTCGTGCAGTTCGATCAGATTTATGTCATCTGGGCCGACGCCAGCCATTTCGTAGGCTTCTGCCGCTGCTTTGCGGGTGCAGGAATTGACATCGGGCATGACCAAGTCGCGCTCTTGCCAAGGATCAGAGGCCAGAACCGACGCGCGAACTTTGATTGCTCGGCTCATTAGTCCGAGTTCTTTGGCTTTCTTTTCCGAGCAAATCACTGCGGCAGCAGACCCGTCTACATTAACCGAGCACATCAGCTTGGTATTCGGATAGGAAATCATCTCGGCACCCATGACCTCATCCAGTGGCGTTTCGATCTGATACATCGCCTTGGGATTTAGGGTTGAATGATGATGGTTTTTTACTGATACCTTAGCGAATTGTTCGAAGGTGGTTCCGTACTTACGAGCATGCTCCATGCCAGCCTCGGCAAAGACGGCGGGCATTGTCCCCGAGCCCAACAAGCCTTCCTTGGGAATGCCAACCTTGGCACCTGCGCCGCCGAGCAGTCCTTTGCCCATTTGTTCAACGCCTACTGCCAGTACACAGTCATAAAGACCTGCTTTAACGGACGCCCAAGCTTCGCGGAACGCTGTAGCGCCGGTGGCGCATGCGTTGGCAACGTTGACGACCGGCATGCCTGTCTGGCCTATCTCCTGCAGCATGCGCTGACCAACCATGCCCGAGGCTTGGCCGAGGTTGCCGCAGTAAAGCGCCTGCATGTCTTGAATCGTCAGACCGCAGTCGTCTAGCGCCATGAGTGCGGCTTGGGCGCCGATTTGCGGCACGGTTTTGTCCGGGAAACGCCCGAACTTGATCATGTCGACACCAACAATATATGCGTCAGTCATTGTAATTCTCCCTAAGTGATAAGTCGCGCTGCAGAGCTAGGCTGAAGCAGCTGGTTGGAAAAAGTAAGATAAATAGGCATTGCCGTCTGCGTCTTTGCGCCCTAAGGCATCGTCATAGACCACCTCAACAGGCATATCGAAAGCAATATTTTCAGGATCGGGTTCGATGTTGATCAAATTACCCTTAATCGCTGTGCCGTCATCGAGATCCACAATCGCACTGATGTAAGGGACTTCGATGCCCGGGAACGATCGGTAAACAATGGAATAGGAGTAAAGCTTGCCAGTGTTCGGCAAGGTTACCGCGGACATTTGATCGCGCGCGCCACACTTAGAGCACACATCGCGTTCGCCGAGGAAGGTGGCGCCACAGTTGCCGCATTTATGGCCTTCCAGATATGGATCTGCGCCCTCCGGAATTTTCAAATACGGTACTGCCGCTAAAGGCTTGTCGCTCATGGTTCCCTCCCAATCTAATCGTCATTAAAACCCGTTTTTGGGTTTATCCGCAGNGTAATAGTACTACGCGTTTTAATGTCTAGGTAGGGTGCGAAAAAGCCCTATGGAAATTAGTTTTCGGGCAAAAAGCCACCAAGCGCCATGGTTGCATTCAATCAGCAATTAGGAATAGGCTAACCGTTATATTTTGCTAATTGGAGTGAGCTATGCACTCACTGAAAGTCAAAGACTATATGGCGAAAAAGTTGGTGACCTTTACTCCTGAGATGAATGTTGTCGAGGCGATGACTCAGATTTTAGCAAACAGCATTTCGGCGGCGCCGGTTGTAGACGCGAACGGTCAGCTTGTAGGCATTTTATCCGAGGTGGATTTAATGGCTGTGGTAATTCAGGACAGTTACTACAACGAACCGTTGGGCATCGTCGGCGACTACATGCAGGCGCCGGTAGATACGGTGGATTCGAACCTAGATATTTATACGTTAGCTGAACGTTTCACTCATGAGCGCCGCCGCCGCTATCCGGTCGTCTGTGAAGGTAAATTAGTTGGCCAGATATCCCGTCGTGATGTCTTGGTTGCCGCAGTTGATTACCGCAGCCACTAGTTCATCCGGTCGCGCCTCAAAGGTTCTTGCGGATCATTTCGTTGACTTGCTTTGGATTAGCTTTGCCGCCAGTGGCTTTCATTACTTGGCCGACCAAGAAACCCAGCACCTTATCTTTGCCTGACCTCAACTCGGCTACTTGATCTGGATTTGCCTCGAGTACGCTGGTGACGACGGCGGTTAGCTCGCCGTCATCATTCATCTGCTTGAGTCCTAGCTGCTCGATGAGTTCGTCGACTGCGGATTCGGCATCGGCTTGGGCCCACAGTGCCTTAAATAACTCTTTCGCAGTTTTTGATGACAGTGTTTCGTCGTCGATGCGTTGTATCAGTTGCCCCAGTTGTTTTGCACTCACGGGGCAGGCCGCGATCTCTAAATCCGCGCTATTCAAGTGGGCGCTCAGCTCGCCGTTTAGCCAATTGGCACTGAGCTTTGGGTTGCCGCACACATCAACTACCGCCTCGAAAAATTCGGCTCGCTCTAGGTCGCTACTCAGGCTTGCTGCGTCATAGGCCGATAACCCCAAGGTCTGCTGATAGCGTTCGCANCGAGCGTCGGGTAACTCAGGCAAATTATCGCGCACGGTCTGGACGAAGGCCTCGCTGATTTGCAATGGCAGTAGATCCGGATCGGGGAAATATCGGTAGTCNTCGCTCAGCTCCTTACTTCGCATGGTTCGCGTTTCATCTGCATCCGCATCGAACAGTCGGGTCTCACGATAAATAGTGCCGCCAGCCTCTAAAACATCAATTTGGCGCTCGATCTCTAGTTCGATGGCGCGTTCTACAAAGCGGAAAGAGTTGATGTTTTTGATTTCGGTTCGCTCGCCAAATTCGTTTTGGCCGCTGGGGCGCACCGATACGTTAGCGTCGCAGCGCATGCTGCCCTCTGCGAGATTGCCGTCGCAGATGCCAAGGTACTTAACTAGGCCATGCACTTGGCGAAAATACTCCGCAGCTTCGCTGGCCGAACGNAAATCCGGTTCCGAGACAACTTCTAATAATGGCGTGCCGGTGCGATTTAAGTCGATGCCAGTTTGTCCCGGAAAAAGGTCGTGTACGGACTTTCCTGCGTCTTCTTCAAGGTGCGCACGAGTAATGCCGACGATACGCTGATTACCGTTTTCCAAATCTAATGTGATCTCGCCCTTGCCCACAACTGGTGTTGCAAATTGACTAATTTGATAGCCCTTTGGGAGATCGGGGTAAAAATAATTTTTTCGATCGAAAATCGAGTGCAGATTGATTTCTGCGCCGATTGCCAAACCAAATTTAATGGCCATCTCAACCGCGGCCTCGTTAAGCACTGGCAACACGCCCGGTAAGCCCAAATCTACCGCGCATGCTTGAGCATTGGGTTCGGCGCCATACGTGGTTGAAGCGCCGGAAAAGATTTTGCTCTGAGTTGCGAGCTGCACGTGGATTTCTAAGCCAATGACTGCTTCCCAACTCATGCTTCCCACTCCTGGCTGACGCGCACCCCATTGGGCCTTTGTAGGTGCCAATCGCTATGCTGTTGGTACGCAGCGGCGAGTCCCAGCAGGACGTCTTCCCGGAAGGCTGGGGCGATTAGCTGCGCGCCGATGGGCAGCCCGTTAACGAAGCCGCAAGGCATAGAGAGCGCCGGTAGACCTGCAAGGCTGGTCGGTACCGTATACAAATCCTGTTGGTACATGGCGATCGGATCACTGCTCAACTGGCCTTTGCGAAATGCCGGCGTTGGACTGGTTGGTGTGAGTAATACGTCTACGTCAGCAAAAGCCTTGCTGAAATCATCGGCGATCAGCCGTCGAATTTGTTGTGCTTTGATATAATAGGCATCGAAATAACCGACTGATAGGGTGTAAGTGCCCGTCAAAATTCGGCGTTTAACTTCGTCGCCAAATCCTTCGCTACGTGATCGTGTATACAAATCGTTTAATGATTGGGGGTTTTCGCAGCGATGGCCAAAGCGTACCCCGTCGTAACGGGATAAATTAGTGGATGCCTCAGCGCCAGCAATAACGTAGTACGCCGGAATTGCCGCTTGGGTGTGCGGCAAACTGACGTCGACCAGCTTATGTCCTTGCTCTGCTAGGGTTTCCTGTACTGCCTCGATAGCGCCGCCATTGCTGAGATCGGCGTAATATTCTTTTGGGAGGCCGATCTTTAAAGAGCGATTGAGCTTCGGAATACCGTGCTCGGCAAGATCCGCGAGCCAAGCATCCTGCCGCTGTGCGCTGGTTGAGTCTTTGTCATCGAATCCGGCCATGGCGCTGAGCATAAGCGCTGCATCTTCTGCATCGCAGGTCATCGTACCCGCCTGATCTAGGCTCGAGGCAAAAGCGATCATGCCGTAGCGAGAAATTCGCCCGTAGGTTGGTTTGAGTCCAGTGATCCCACACAGTGCTGCCGGTTGACGTATTGATCCGCCGGTATCGGTTCCGGTTGCGCATGTAACAAGACCGGCCGCGACTGCGGCGGCGGATCCGCCAGATGAACCACCAGGAACGGTGTCCGTATTCCATGGATTGCTTACCGGGCCGAAATGGCTGGATTCATTAGACGAGCCCATCGCAAACTCATCCATGTTGGTTTTGCCTATGGTTACCATGCCCGCTTGATTTAACCGCGTGACTACGTGAGCGTCATAGGGTGCAATGAAGTTCGCCAACATTCGTGAACCGCAGGTGGTCGCAAGGCCTTGAGTGCAAAAGATGTCTTTGTGTGCGAGAGGGACGCCAAGTAACGGGTGATGTTCACCTTGCTCCCGCCGTCGCTGGGCCTGGTTGGCCTGCTCGAGCGCGCGCTCTTTAGCCACGGTAATAAAGCTGTTGGTTTCATCTTTTGCTATGTTCGCTAGATGCTCTTCGGTGAGCTCCACGCTGGAAATTTCTCGGTTCCTCAAGGCGCTGCTCATAGCGCGGAGGGTTGTTATAGCTGGCATTACTCAACCACCCTTGGAACGAGATAATAGCCATCGGAAGTTGCCGGTGCCGCGCTCTGAAAGTTTTCGCGTTGCTCGGTCTCGCTAATGATGTCTTGGCGTAATCGTTGGGCGCCATCTAATGGATGCGATAAAGGCTGGACACCTTCGGTATCGACCGTTTGCATGGCGTCGATCATCGCGATTATTTTCTCCAAATCCGCACGGGCTGATTCCGAGCTGTCATGATCGAAAATCAAGCGCGCAAGATTAGCGAGGTGTGGAAGGTCTATGGATTGTTTTGTTTCGCTCATGGTTATTTTAATTGGGTCAGTCAGGCATGAAAGGGGCGAGTGTAATTGTAGAATAGAAAAATTGCAGTGAAGAATAGCAGCTGTGGGTCGGTTCCCACTCCTGATGTCCATTAATGCAACAAAATGTAACGTAATCAGCATGATATTCCTGCAGTATCGCCGTGCTTTTGCGGCCAAGAATGCCTATCATTCGTACTTCTCAGGCCGGAGCACAGGCATGTTCAAGTATTTCCGCGGATTGTTTTCGCGAGATCTTTCGATTGACCTCGGGACAGCGAATACGCTGATATACGTCCGCGAATCGGGGATTGTCTTGAATGAACCCTCGGTCGTTGCGATCCGCATGCAAGGCAATCAAAAAAGCGTTGCCGCGGTCGGATTGGATGCCAAGCGGATGTTGGGCCGTACGCCTGGAAATATCACCGCAATACGGCCGCTTAAAGATGGCGTGATCGCCGATTTTCTCGTCACTGAGAAGATGCTTAAGTATTTTATCGCTAAGGTTCATGAAAACAGCNTCATCCGGCCAAGCCCGAGAGTCCTCGTGTGTGTGCCGTGTAAGTCCACTGAGGTCGAGCGCAGAGCAATAAGAGAAAGCGCGTTGTCGGCTGGTGCGCGAGATGTGCGGTTGGTGGAAGAGCCTATGGCCGCGGCAATCGGCGCAGGGCTGCCGGTTCATGACGCAGTTGGCACCATGGTTGTCGACATTGGCGGCGGTACGACGGAGATCGCCATTATTTCACTTAACGGTGTTGTGATATCAGACACCGTGCGGGTCGGTGGTGACCGTTTTGACGAGTCAATTGTCGCCTATGTTCGTCGCACGCAGGGCAGTTTAATCGGTGAGGCTACTGCAGAACGNATCAAACAAGAGGTGGGTGCAGCCTATCCACAGAAAGAGATTCGTCAGATTGATGTGCGCGGTCGCAATTTGGCGGAGGGGATTCCGCGCAGTTTCACCTTGGACAGTAACGAGATTCTCGAAGCCTTACAGGAGCCGCTGTCGATGATTGTCCAAGCGGTCAAGAGCGCGCTGGANCAATGCCCTCCAGAATTGGCCTCTGATATTGCAGATACCGGCATGGTGCTCACCGGCGGTGGCGCATTATTGCGGGATTTAGACATCCTGCTTGCTGAGGAAACTGGCTTGCCGGTAATTATCTCNGAGGATCCNCTCACGTGTGTTGCTCGCGGTGGNGGTAAAGCTCTGGAGCTAATGGANGANGCAGGCAACGCCCATCTTCTCGACATATGAGCCAAGCCGCACAATGATCGAGACGGTACCATCACTAGCACCTGAATCTGCTCAAATCGTTTAGAGGTCTATCATCAGAACGCTTTTCGTCAAAAGCAGCGGAGCAGGATATTTGCTGCTGGGTCTGGCTTTGGCGTCCATGGGGTTAGCGACATTAGACGCCTATACGCAACACCTTCGATACGCACGAGCGCTGGCCTTGCAGTTTGTAAGTCCGCTTTATTTTGTTGCAGAAGCGCCATATATGCTCGGCAATAGCCTGAGTAAAAACTTAAGTAGTAGAGAAAACCTATTGGCGCAATTAGAGCAGCAGCGTCAACACTTGTTAACGCTTTCGCATACGGCGCAACGCTATCAGACGCTNAAGGCGGATAACGATCGCATGCGTGCGCTTTTGGGGTCCAAGGAGAAGTTGCCGGGATCGGTTTTGATTGCGGAAATCGTAAGTGTTCGGTCCACTCCGAGTGCGCATCACGTAATCATCGATAAAGGGTCAGAAGATGGGCTGCAGGTAGGTCAAGCCGTGTTGGATGCCGCGGGTTTGTTCGGCCAATTGATAGAGGTGTCTGGCTCTACGAGTCGGGTACTGTTGCTTATTGATAAAGACCATGCTGTTCCGGTGCAGATCACGCGCAACGGTGCGCGAAGTATTGCCGGCGGTACAGGTTCCAGAGACAGTCTGGTGCTGGAAAATGTCCCGGTATCTATGGATATTTTAGTCGGGGATTTGTTGGAGACTTCAGGTTTGGGTGGGCGATTTCCAGTCGGCTATCCGGTAGCAGAGGTAACGTCGGTAGCGTTGGATGAGACCTCTGTGTTTGCCGAAGTGAAAGTGCGACCTTTAGCGCAAACGAATCAGTCCCGCTTTTTGTTGGTGGTTTTTACCGCAGAGCAGGCACGTGCAGCACGCTTGGAAGGTGGTTCGTGAACCCTTTGGTCCTGTTATCGCTGGGTATTGTTGCAGCAACCCTAAGTGTTGCCCGTCTCCCCGCCGATTGGTACGGGTGGATGGGTCTCTGGCAGCCTCAGTGGTTGTTGCTTTTGCTCATGTATTGGGCACTAGGCGTGGGTTCTCGATTGGGCGTGTTATGGGCTTGGTTGTGCGGCGGTTTCGTCGATGTTCTATTGGGCGAGCCTTTAGGTCTCAACGGCGTGGTATTCGCCTCGATAACTTACTTGTTGTTGCGGTTCCGTGAGCGCTTTGCTATGTACGGGGCGATACAGCAAGCACTGATCGTGTTTATTGTAGTAATGCTGGCGCAACTGTTCAGGGGCTTCAGTCTCAATTTTTTCGCCAACCAAGATTGGAATTTGTTGCCGCTTACGACTGCGGTGAGCTCCGCNCTGCTATGGCCGTACGTCTATAGACTTTTACGAGCACTCGAACCCCGTCGAGGCCTGCGGTGATCGAGGCGCCCCCCCAATCTATTTTGTTGGCATCNTCGTCGCCGCGACGACTCAGTTTGTTGAAGCAAATTGGTTTGATGTTTGAGACGATGTCGCCAGATGTGGATGAAAGTTTATTGGCTGGAGAGGCGCCAGAAGAGTATGTCGAGCGACTGTCTAAAACGAAGGCAGATGCTGGACTGATTCGTAGACCGACTTATGTCGTAATAGCCGCAGATACCGTCGTCACGCTTGGTGGCGAGGTTTTAGGTAAACCAAAGAATCAAGCGGATGGTGTCCGAATGCTGATGCGGCTTTCTGGCTCTACGCATCGAGTTTTGACGGGCGTAACCGTTGCTTCGGCGGCCGATACTAAGACGAAGGTGGTAGCCAGCGACGTCAGCTTTCGTGCAGTATCTGCGGCGGAAGCGCAGGCTTACTGGCGTACCAAAGAGCCAGCTGACAAGGCTGGTGGTTATGGGTTACAAGGCGTTGGCAGTATTTTCGTAGAAAAGATCCACGGCAGTCCTAGTGCGGTGATAGGCCTGCCAATGCTAGAAACAGAATTAATGCTAAAGCATTTTGGCATAGATACATGGAGTGGTCGCGTTGACCGAACAACCTAAGCAGGGCGGCAGTGCCGTCGAGCAACTGGTAATTAATGTTGGCTCAGCAGAGACACGCGCCGCATTAGTTGTGGATGAGAAATTGCGTGATCTGCAAATTGACCGGGCGCAGCACACAAGCCTGACGGGTAATGTTTATCGCGGAAAAGTGGTGCGTGTCATTGGCGGGATTCAGGCCGCGTTTGTTGATATTGGTCAACAGCGTCATGGCTTTTTACATGCTGCTGATGTCACGACAAAGCCGTTAATGGTCGCCCAGCCCGACNACGACGGGGGGCGCGTGGACATTCGCAAGCTCCTGCATGAAGGACAGGAGATTCTGGTGCAGGTGGCGAAGGATGCGATAGAAGATAAGGGCGCCAAGCTCACGATGTCGCTTTCTGTAGCAACCAACGCNTTGGTGTTGACTCAACGGCCCGGGCAGTTAGGTATATCTCGACGCATTGAGAGCTCGGCTGAGCGTCAACGACTGAAAGACATTTTGTCGAAACAACTGGCGGATACAGGTTTTGGTCTTATTGTCCGCACAGCNACGGAGGGCGCCAGCGAAAACGCTTTAACGGANGCTTTTACCCGACTCTGTGATAGCTGGAATGAGCTGTTACAAAATATTGAATCCAGCAAGCAGCAAAAAACGCCCTGCTTGGTTTACGCAGAGCTGCCGTTCGCCTGCCGTATTCTGCGCGATTTGGCTGGGCCGAGGGTCCAACGCGTCACTGTAAATGACGAAGCGACGTATGCTCAGATGCGCAACTTTGCCGAGGAACATTTACCCCAATGGTCGGGGCGAGAAGTATTGCGCTACAGTGATGAGGACCTCTTTGCTGGGCTAGGACTGGAGGCGCAAATTCAACAGGCACTGCAGCCGACTTATTCTCTACCCTCTGGCGCGGGGCTGGTGTTTGAACAAACTCAAGCCTTAGTCAGTATCGATGTAAATACCGGAAGCTTTCTTGGAACCGGCGGTGGCGCTGACACTGCAATGGAAGATACGGCGCTACATGTCAATTTAGAAGCCGCTCAAGTGATTCCTTCGCAACTACGATTGCGAAACTTAGGCGGATTGGTCGTAATAGACTTTATCGATATGGAGGAGAAGGCACACCAACAGCAGGTGCTTGGGGTTTTGAAAGACGCATTTGCCGCTGATCCCTCCCAAGTTCGCGTGGAAGACTTTTCCGATCACGGCACGGTGCAATTGAGTCGCAAGCGCGTCCGGCAGAGTTTAGACCAACTCCTGCAGTCAGACAGTGAGGAGGGTGCCGACGCCGCAGTGGAATCCGCTTGCCAGGCCATTATGCGTGACTTAATAAAACGTTCGAAATCGAGCAAAGGTGGTGCCGATGTTGAATTTTTGGTGCGCGCCGATCAAGCGGTTGTTGATCGACTGTTGTCAAACGAAGGGGCCTATCTCGATGGTGTTCGAGCCAAGATACGCGCTGGCGTTGGTGTGCAGGCCGAGCCTGATTTTGCTGTCGGCCAATTTGATATTTCAATGGTTCAGGGGTCAGTAGGCTAATTAGGCCTTGCTGCCCGCTATGCCGGTCGCAACGCGCCCCTCATATCAAGTCAGATTACGACGCTATGTTGTTGCTCCGCTCATACTTTTTTTATGCGGCTTGGTAGTCGTTTCTGCAGTGGCGCTCGGTGTGGGCCGCACCGTACTTTTTTTTGCCAGTGAGTTCACGCCACAGTTGAATGATGTGCTGGCATCGAAGCGCATAAGGCTCGAAGGGGTTCAAGCACAGTGGCGTGGGATTAACCCAGTTATTCGGGTACAAAAGGTAACTTTCGGTGCGGGTCAATTCGACAATCTAGAGTTGGAATTAGACTCGCTTCAGAGCTTGATTCGCAATGCCTGGGTGCCGCGGCATCTGTATTGGCAGCATGCAGATGTGCACTTTGAAAAAAGCGCCTCGGGCTGGCGTTTGCGTAATCAACAACGAATTATATTGCCGTTTGACGTGCTCAAAAGCCTGCGGCACGTGGACAGATTGTTCGGCGCGATAAACCTTGTGTTCCACCCGCAAACGGGCGAATCAATGCGCTTCAATGTTGATCTTCGAGCACAGAATATCGGTGACGAGCACCTGCTTGATTTGGTTCTCGCGACTAAGAAGCCAGAGAGCACCCAGCTCGGTGTGTCATGGCTGGAACAAGTGGCTTGGCCTGACGAACAAGTACTGGCGCGAGAGGTTCGTGTTTCAGGTCGGCTTGCGTTGCCTGCGGGACTTATAAGCAGTGCCGAAATGGTCATCGACAGTGAGAATTCAAGTTGGCGTCAGCGACAAGGCGTCGGGCATGGTCGGCTGGGAGCGGTGGCGCGGGTGTCTCCTGCGCAAGCCGCCGCATCACCGCCACCCTTACGGACAACAATTGATTCCGAGTGGGTAACCAAGGGCGATGCTATTCATGGTGTGTCTCGTAAGTTTAGCGTTCAGTCTGCAGCCTATGGGGCTGTGTCGATAGAGCCTGATCCGCTGCACTTCCGGATTAGGTTTAGCCAGGATGCGCTTTGGCCGGAGCTTCTGGCTTGGAGTCAAGGTTTAGACCTTGCACAGNTGCGGTCGGCACTGGAGCCAAGTGCGGATATATGGCCTATTTTTGGCGAGTGGCTGTCCGCGTTGGGCCCNAGTGGCAAGCTTCATGGGCTTTATGGCTATGTTAATAGTCACGGTGCAGTAGGCTATTCTGCATCGCTGTCGAATATTTCGGCTCAGGGGTATCGCGGATCTCCGCGCATGCAGAACCTGCAAGGGCGCTTATGGGGTAACGGTTCCAATGTCGCGATGCAGTTAAACGCCAACGACATAACCTTGCAGTTTCCAACCTTATTCGCCAGCCCTTGGGATTTTGAGTACGCCCAAGGCCTTATTAAATTTCATGTCCAACCGGAGTATATGGGCTTGCGTGGGCAGAACATCAAAGCTCGGCGGCATGGCAGCGCACTCTCGGTACAATTTGCCGTTACTCGGCCGCAAAATCCCTTCGCGCACCGTTTGAGCGTGCAGGTCGGTATAGATGGCGCGGATGTGTCTGATCTGCCCGATTATATTTCTTTGAAAATGCCTGAGGGTTTGCAAAATTGGCTGCGACAGGCGCCGCNGTCAGGCCGCTTATCTAAGCTGTTTGGGGCATACCATGGGCAGTTACGACAGCAGACAGGGGAATTGGCGCGCCGTCTAGAAATACAAAGCGATGTCGAGCGGGGCCGCGTCATTTATGAATCTAATTGGCCGGCATTGACCGACATATCGGGCAACATTCATGTTGCTGGCCCCCATACCCAGGTGCGCGTGGCTTCAGCGCAAATGGCAGGGGCAGTTTTTTCTAACAGCCATATAGCCCTGGGCTCAGGTGGACGTATTGCTGATGTGCAATTTGATGCTGTGACCGGAGCTGCGCAGCTGCTTGATTTTTTACGAGACACACCGCTCAAACCGTCTTTCGGTTTTGTGGGAAATGATTGGACTGCCAGGGGCAATGTGCGCCTGCAGGGTGATATGACCCTTCCGTTGACGCTAAATGGTGAGCAAGCGTTGGCGCTAGATCTGAATTTCGTACCCGAGCAGATGTCTTTATCAATGCCGGATTACCGGCTGCATGTAGAAGACTTTGTTGGGCAGGGCGCTTTTTCACTGCCCCATCAGTTAGAGGGTAATTTTGACGGGAATATCTTTGGTCAGGCCGCGTCTGTGGCTGTTACAAACAGCGAAAAGCAGATCAATTTTGCGGTGAGCGGAGTATTTGCGCCTGAGGACATTTATCGCTTGGCAGGACTCTCTGATCTTGGAGCGCTTGACGGCGAGAGCCAATTTGACGCAGGCCTGTCGATTGACATGTTGGGTGGCATTTCCGCTTTGGCGGTGGATACGGATCTTGTTGGAATGGCTGTCAATTTGCCAGGGGAGCTTGGCAAAGCCAATACCGCCTCGGCGCCGAGCCGTTTCGATCTGCAATTTTTAGAAAATTATCAAAGTCTGCGATGGCGCTTTCAGGATACNCAAGGTTGGGTGCATCTGGATGATCAGGTGTTGCGAGGGTCTGTTGGTTTGGGTGTTGCTCCGGCCGTCATACCAGCAGATCAAGATCAGGTCAGTATTAACGGACGGTTAGCGCAGATTGATGTTGGCGCTTGGTCCCAACTTACGGGCGGAAATGATCAGTTTGCGATGAATTGGCAGATAGATAACTTGCGCGTAGACGAACTCGTGGTTGGTGATTTGGTATTTGATGATCTTCTGCTTGCCGGTCGACGGCGAGTTGGTGAATTCATATTCTCTGTGCAGGCCGATGATCTGGCCGGAAGGATCGATTTAACTGACGATACGCGTCTGGGCATAGACTTGGATCTGCTTCGTCTGCCCGCGCCGGATTACCCTGTCAGCACGGCAGAAAGTGTGCTGAATAACGATGATAAATTAGCGGCGCCTGATCCCCTGAGTGTAGACTTGGGTCGATCATTGCCTGCGGCTTGGGTGGCTGTGGAGGCGCTGCGTATAGGTGCAGAAGACTATGGCAATTGGCAGTTTGAAATAAAACCGCACAAGGACCGGGTCGAATTTTTGGCTCTTAATGCAGATGCAAAAGGCGTGCACTTGCGCAATGCACAATTTGCTTGGGATCTAGTCGACAACACCACGACCTACAAGGGCCGTTTAGAGTTAGACAACCTGGCGCAGACGCTGCCTATGTGGGACTTTGCGCCGACAATGGAGACCGAGCTTGCGTCGCTTGAGGTAGATCTGAAATGGCCGGGATCACCACCGAATGTAGAGCTTTTAGGCTTGCATGGCAGCATGACTTTTAAGGCTAAAAATGGTCGGTTTCTAGATGCGGATACGTCTGCCAACGGGCTCATGTTGCTCAGTCTATTCACACCGTCCGCGCTGGCCAAACGAATCAATAAATTCGATTTTTCGGACCTTGTTGACGATGGTATGAGTTTTGATCGGCTTGGCGCCACGGTGAGTGTGGGTCAGGAGGAAATGGTGTTCACTGAACGCATGAGAGTGGAGAGTCCATCGTCTTCTTTCGAGTTAGGGGGCCGGGTTAATCTGCGCTCAGAAGCACTCGATAACGAGATGATCGTCACCCTACCTGTGAGCAGTTCGCTGCCGTGGTACGGCGCTTATCTTGCGCTTGCAAATCCNGTGGCGGGCCTNGGNGTTATGCTGGGTGAGCAGATATTGCGCAANCCGATCCAGCAATTCAGTAGTGCCAAATACGCCATTACCGGCACGCTTGACGATCCTCAGATCAAATTCGTAAGTTTGTGGGATAAAAGCATGAAAGCCGCACCACAACCCGGTAGCCTAGCGCCAATACCCGTGTCGTCACCCGTTACCGCAACGCCCGTGGTGGATCCGAAGGCAGGGGAAAAAAGTGACACCCAGGCCGTTGCGGAGTCCGCGCCGGCAATGGCGGAGGCGCAAGGAGCAGGTTCGGTAACGGCTGCAGAAAGACGATCGATGGATGCGGTTGCAGAGCCAGACAGTGGCGACCAATAGGCATTTCAATAAAAAAATACATTATCAAGCAGTATTAAATGAGTGATCTGATACGAGAGGTAGAAGCAGAGTTATTGGCCCCTAAAGGCCTAGATTCTGGGGACGTGCAAAGTGCCATAGAGAATATGCTAGGGCGCAATGTGGATTACGGGGAGGTCTATATTCAGAGCGCTCGCTCGGAGTCCTTTGGCCTTGAAGATGGGATCGTCAAAGACGGAGCTTTTTCAGTTGACGCAGGGATCGGGGTCCGTGCTTTAGCGGGCGAAAAAACAGGATTTGCGTACTGTGAAGATATTCGAGCCGATGGACTCAATAAAGCTGCTATTGCGGCTAAGTCGGTAGCGAGTGTTGGTTCGCGCGGAGCAGTGCAGGGCTTTCGTGCGGTGAATACTCAGTCGCTTTATAANAGCCAAGATCCTATCGGCAGTTTATCCCAAGAGCAGAAAGTTGCGTTATTGCAACAAGTGGATCAGACCGCTCGAGCACTAGATCCGCGAGTTAAAGAAGTTAATGTGCGTGTCGCTGCTAATCATTCCAGCATGCTGGTAATGGCCAGTGACGGTACGCTCAGTGCCGATATCCGCCCCTTGGTGCGCCTAGATGTTTCGGTCATTGCCGAGGACAAGGGTCGGCGCGAGCGCGGTAGCGCTGGAGGTGGTGGTCGGAGAGATCTTGCATCTTTTTACGCTGGTGATTGGGCCGATGACTTGGCACGTGAAGCGGTGCGCATGGCGCTGATAAATTTGGATGCTGTTGATGCACCAGCAGGCCCAATGCCAGTGGTGCTTGGCCCTGGGTGGCCCGGAGTGTTGTTACATGAAGCGGTAGGGCATGGATTAGAGGGCGACTTCAATCGCAAAGGCAGTTCTGCTTTTTCTGGTCGGGTAGGTGAACAAGTTGCTTCGAATCTGTGCTCGATAGTGGATGACGGCACCCTAGCCGAGCGTCGCGGTTCTCTGAGTGTCGATGATGAGGGGACGCCTACGCAGAACACGATGCTGATAGAAAACGGTATTTTGCGCGGCTATATGCAGGACAAATTGAACGCTCGACTCATGAACGTTGCGGCGACGGGTAACGGTCGCCGCCAATCCTATGCCCATGTGCCCATGCCGCGAATGACGAACACTTATATGCTGCCAGGGCAGGACGTGCCAGAAGATATCATTCGATCAGTGGAGCGTGGCGTTTACGCTGTGAATTTTGGCGGCGGTTCGGTAGACATTACTTCCGGGCGGTTTGTATTTTCGGCCACCGAGGCCTATCTGATCGAAGGCGGCAAAGTGACGGCACCGATACGAGGAGCAACTCTTATAGGCAATGGACCTGATGTGATGAATAAGGTGTCTATGGTAGGTAATGACTTAGGTCTGGATGCGGGCGTAGGCGTTTGTGGTAAAGATGGCCAGTCAGTGCCCGTAGGCGTGGGTCAACCAACCTTGAAGGTTGATGAAATCGTTGTTGGCGGAACTCAGGCCTAGAATGTTTCGTTGGTATCCAACTGGTCACGCAAAAACCGGAAAAGCGCCCGAGCGGATTGTTTTTGCGCCGGATTGGGCGGTTCATTCTGCAGCACTGAGCCGGTGGTTGTGGCGTTTTTGAGCAATTGGCGTAACTTTTGACGATCAATACTAGGATGCTCTTGGAGCAGGAGAGTCAGTGCCTGCGGGTCCTCGAGCAAGCGGTCGCGCCAAAGCTCAACAGTGTGCAAGGCATGGCGTGCCGCATTGGATTCGCCTCGCAAGTGTTGCAGTTGCAGTTCGATGGCCGCGGTATCGAGTTTGCGCATAAGTCGACCGATGTATTGCAGCTGGCGACGACCACCTTCGCGACTGTTGATGCGGCCATACTCTTCAATCGCGAGGGTAAGAGAGTTAGGCAGATCGAACGTGGCTAAGTCTTGGGCTTTGAGTTGGGTTAGCGCGCGCCCTACATCTTGCAGGCGAAGGGCTTCGCGTTTGCGTGCACTTTTTGATGGTTCTTCATTCATTCGTCTGGGAAGAAAATATTGGAATTCATAGAGCAACAAGCTGAGTTAGAGCAGCTGGTACACGATATTCTCAATGAAGCGCGTCAGCAAGGTGCTGACGAGGCGGAGGTGTCTGTAAGTGCGGAAGAGGGCCTCGGGGTGAGCGTGCGCAAGGGCGAGTTGGAGACTTTGGAATTCAATCAGGATCGTGGTTTTGGGATTACGGTCCAATTCGGGCAGCGACGGGGTACCGCTAGCACGACCGACAGCAGTGCCACCGCCATAAGAGAGACCGTAACCGCGGCGAAGAACATTGCTCGGTTTACTGAAGACGATCCTTTTTGCGGCTTAGCGGATGCTGCCTTGATGGCGCAACAGGCTGTCGATTTGGATATGTATCATCCGTGGTCGTTGGATCCTGACGCGGCTCAGCTGGTGGCTGCGGAATGTGAATCCGCAGGCTTGGGCGTGGATGCACGCATTGTTAACTCCGATGGAGCCCAGATCGGCACCCAGCAGGGTATCCGTGTATACGGGAATAGCCATGGTTTTGTTGGCAGTTATGCCAGCACTCGACACAGCTTAAGTTGCGTGTTGATCGGTGAAGATCAAAACGGCATGCAGCGCGACTATTGGTACACCGTTGCGCGTAGTGCCGATGAGCTCGAATCGGCTGTGCGTGTTGGCCAAACGGCTGGCGAAAGAACGGTTGCTCGGCTGGCCCCCGAAAAAGCGCCCACTGGAACATTCCCTATCATGTTGGCTCCGCAACTGGCCGCTGGATTGATTGGCCACTTGTTGGGTGCGATTAGCGGCGGCGCGCAGTATCGCAAGGCCTCTTTTTTGCTTGATAGCATGGGGCAACAAGTCTTGCCCAGCTGGTTGTCTTTACAAGAGTCGCCATTATTGCCGCGCAGCCTTGGGGGCTCGTATTTCGATGCAGATGGCGTCGCGACTCGCCCTAATCGCTTCGTCGACGCGGGGGTATTAAACAGCTACGTGCTCTCGGCGTATTCGGCCCGCAAGTTGGATTTGGCAACGACCGCTAANGCCGGAGGCGTGCACAACTTGGCGTTGCTCGGCCCCTCGGTAAGCCATGACGAATTGCTCAAGGAACTCGGCACGGGTTTATATATATGTGAGTTGATGGGCCAAGGGGTGAATGGTGTCACCGGCGACTATTCTCGGGGTGCTGCGGGTTTTTGGGTAGAGGACGGTGAAATTGCGCAACCCGTCGATGAGTTTACTATCGCGGGTAATCTGCGCGACATGTTGAAAAATATAGTGCGTATGGGCGACGACGTCGATGTGCGCGGTAACGTTTGGGCACCAAGTTTGTTGTTAGCGCCTATGACAGTAGCTGGTGAATCTTAAGTTACGAGTAAACAAGGCTNGCCAAGCCCAAGAATACGAAAAAACCTACGACGTCAGTCATCGTTGTGAGGATAACACCGCCAGCGATAGCTGGGTCGACCCCCATTGTGCGTAATATCCCAGGCAGTAGAGTTCCTGCGATGGCGGCAATCAGGATGGTTATGATCATGGCCGCGGCGATTACCCAGCCTAGAAGCCGGTCATCGAATAGAATGGCTGTGGTGATTGCGACCAAAGTCGCCCAAAGCAGTCCATTCAAAGCGGCGATCAAAACTTCACGATTTAGCATCCATAAGATATTTCGTCGATTCAGTTGCCCAAGCGCATTACCCCTTATAACTAGCGTTAGTGTTTGGGTGCCGGCGATGCCGCCCATACTAGCAACAATTGGCATCAGCACCGCCAGCGCTACGACCTTAACAATGGTTTCCTCGAATACATTAATTACCGCAGCGGCCGCGAATGCGGTAAGCAAGTTGATGCCCAGCCAAGTAGCACGTCGTCGTACTGTTCGATGTACCGGTGCGAAGGTGTCTTCGTCGACATCTAAACCAGCGGGGCCAAGGACTGCCTCTTCTGCGTCCTCGATGATGACGTCGACGACATCATCAATGGTTATGCGCCCGCGTAACTGGCCTTGGTCATCTACTACGGCAGCGCTTATCAGGTCTCGATCAGAGAACATCCGCGCGATCTCTGTATCGGGCTGATCAACGTGCAGCGCTGGAGCGTCACTGTCCATGATCTCGCGAACGGTGACGGATGGGTCTGAGGTCAGGACTTTGGCCAACGGCAGCATACCTAGATATTGGTCCTCGCTATTGACCACAATCAGCGCGTCCGTGCCGGCTGGCAGTTCCTTGCGCAAACGCAGGTAACGCAATACCAGCTCCAGCGTATGGCGTGGTCGCACAGTGATGGTATCGGTATCCATCAGACCGCCGGCGCTGTCTTCACGGAACGACAGAACGGCCTCAACGCGAGCTCGATCGCTCGTGTCTAGACTCGCCAGCACTTGATCGCTGATGGTTTGTGGTAACTGCTGCAGAATGTCGGCGAAGTCATCAGTATCTAAGTCGTCTGCAGCTGCCACCAGCTGCGCCGTGTCCATAGCCTCAAGAAACTCGGCGCGCACCTCGTCGCTGATGTGTTGCAGAGCCTGATTGCGCTCCTCCTCTTCTAACAATTGCCAAATTACCCGTCGAGTAGGCTGTCGGCTGCGTTCAAGGGCGTGCGCAATTTCGCTGGGTCGCAGCGAGGCCAATAGGAATTTGCTCTCGACAGTGTCTTCGAGGGGTAGGCTCTCTATCAGTTCTTCAAGTCGCAGTGGACTGCTCATGTACTTAGCCGTTTAACTCGTGGAATCCTGCCTGAATCAGAGCTTTCAACGCTTCGTGCGCGGCATTTTCATCTCCGCCGTGGGCGATCAATGTGACCTCGGTTCCCGCGGGGGCTCCGAGCATCAATAAGTCCATGATGCTTTTGCCATCTGCAGTTTTTGCGTCTACCTGCAGTGAGATTTCGCTGCGGAAAGTTTTGGCTACACCGACAAATTTAGCCGCTGCGCGGGCGTGCAAGCCAAGCGGATTGATGAGCATTAATTTGGTGTTGCGCATATCGAAACTATGGTCAGGGATCGCGCGGGATATTAACTGCTTCTGCNCTGCCCGTCAGGCTTTGCTTCTTTTGATTAGCGGCGGTTCAGTTCTCGATGGCGCACTAAGACGTTGTCGTAGTCATGACTCANTTGTTCTGCCAGCCNTTGTGCCATATATACGCTNCGATGCTGGCCNCCGGTGCAGCCGATTGCGACAGTCATATAGACCCTAGAGTTTGCTTCAAATCGTGGGACCCAGCGCGCGAGCATACGAGTAATGTCGTCAAACATGTCGTTCACCATCGGCTGGCTGTGTAAGTAGTCCTGCACAGGTTGATCTAAGCCTGACAAATTNCGTAACGTTTGGTCCCAGTGAGGATTCGGTAAGCAGCGCAGGTCAAAGACGAAATCTGCATCTACGGGNACGCCATATTTGAANCCGAATGATCGAAACAGCAGGTTGATGTTACGCGAGCCGTGATCGAGTACACGGTCTACGAATTGTGATTTTAGCTGTTGGNTGGTCAACTGAGTGGTGTCGATCGTAAGGTCTGCTAGATCGGCTATGGTCGCAAGTACTTGGGCTTCTATATCGATCGCTTGGCGCAAATCTATGTTNCTTGAAGTGAGNGGATGTCTTCGCCGAGTTTCGCTAAAGCGTTTAACTAGAGTTGGGCTTTTAGCGTCGAGATATACCACGCGTCGATCTTTTCTGGCCAAGGGTAGGCTTTGCAAGATCTCCGGAAAGGTCTGCAACGACTGGCTGCGTGCATCGATACACACGGCCAGCTGCGTCGTTACTGCACCCTCTCTATTGAGATTTTCCTCCACTAAGCTGTGTAATAAGGTCACTGGTAAGTTATCTATGCATTGGTAGCCATGATCTTCCAAAGACTCCAATACGGTAGATTTCCCCGAGCCCGAGCGGCCGCTAATGATAAACAGCTTCATGCGTGTTTGGCGTCGGGGGAGGCGGCATCAATACGTTGAAGGCAGCTTAGGATGGCGTCTGCATTATTGCATTTGCGCAACTCCGAGCGATTTTCGGCAGAGCTGAACACTGTAGCTAGCTCAGCAAGGACGTCTAAGTGGGCGTGAGTTTCATTCTTAGGAACCACCAGTACAAACAATAGATCCACGCCCTCGTTGTCGAGCGCTTCGTAGTCTACNGACTCGGCTAAGGTCAGGAAGGTGGCGTGAATTGATTGGCAAGCCATCCGACAGTGGGGTATCGCGACGCCAAAACCTAAGCCAGTAGAACCAAGCCGCTCGCGTTCGAGTANGCCAGCAAAAACCTCNTCTGACAGCAATCCTTCGTTGTCNGGGTCATTTTCCGCAATAGCCTGCGCCGCGACTTGCAGGGCGCGTTTGCGGCTCTGGCATTGAACATCGCAAAGAATGTTTTCCGGATTGAGTAAGGCGCTTATTGGCATGTGTTTGCGTCGTTAGCGTTATTCGAACTTAGGCTGCGCATGTTTACGTTCTCTGCTGCCGTGATGGTGATCGACGGTTTTTTCTTTATGTTTGATTACTTGGCGATCGAGCTTTGCACACAGTTGATCAATGGCGGCGTACATATCCGAAGCTTCTGCATTTGCGAAAAGCTCAGATCCCGCCACGTGCACNGTTGCTTCGGCNTGGTGTTTGAGTTTTTCAATATTCAAGACCACGTGCACCTGCGTAATGTGATCATAATGCCGTTCCAAGCGCTGTAGTTTCTCATGTACGTAATCCTGCAACGATGTGGTCAGATCTATTTGGTGACCGGTAACGTTGATCAGCATGCTCGCCTCCTTGCTAGCATCTAGAGATCCGTATTATCGCAAATTGCGAGCGATCAAACTAACTGTTTACGCTCGTTAGATGGAGGAATAGACAAAGACTCACGATACTTCGCGACTGTGCGGCGTGCGACGTTAATGTTCTGCTCCTTAAGCAGTGCGGCGATTTTATTGTCGCTTAAAGGCTTTCGTGGGTTTTCATCTGCCGTGAGTTTTTGGATGAGCGCACGTATTGCAGTGCTGGATATCTCGCCACCGGAGTGTGTACCGACATGAGAAGAGAAAAAATACTTCAGTTCGAATAGACCNCGCGGAGATACTAAATATTTTCGATTGGTTACCCGTGAAATCGTTGACTCATGCAGGTCCACCTGCTGCGCGATGTCGGCGAGAATGAGTGGTTTCATGGCCTCTGGGCCGAGTTCAAAAAANTCTTGCTGGACCTCAACGATTTGGGATGCGACTCGCAGAAGGGTGTCATGGCGGGTTTGTAAGCTCTTTATAAACCATCGAGCTTCCTGCAGGTTGTTACGCATAAATTCTCGGTCTGAAGACTGGGCTGCTTTGTTAATCCATCCCGCATAGACGCTATTGATGCGTACTTTTGGCAGTGTTGCCGGATTTAGTTCGGCTTGCCAACGCCCCTGATGTTTTCTCACTACGACGTCNGGTATTACAAAGTCAGACTGGCTTGCGGAAATGGCAGCCCCTGGCCGTGGTTGCAGTNTCCGAATCAGCGCAACAACTTGGCTGAGTTCTGACTCAGAAAGTTTCGACTGACGTACTAGTGCGGCGAAGTCCTTCTGTGCCAGAAGGCCTAGATGGCGGTCCACAAGAGTCTTAGCGTCATCCAGCCAGGGTGTTGCCGCGTCGAGTTGGGCCAGTTGCAGCAACAAGCATTCACGGAGATCGCGCGCGCCCACGCCCACGGGATCAAATTGCTGAATTTTTCCCAGAACCNTCTCGACGTCTTCANCCGTTGGCTGCTCATCCGCTGTCAGTGATTGATCTATGAGGCTGTTGCAAATTTCTTCGATCGAAGCCGTCAGCATGCCGTCATCGTCAATGCTGTCGATGATNATCGAAGCTATGGCACGGTCAGANGCGGCCATCGGTGTCAGGTTGAGCTGCCACTCGAGGTGTTCTAGCAGTCCCTCAGCGGCACTGTTGTTTACGCTTGGATCAAAGTCGTTNTCGACGCTGGTGCCCGTGCCGGATTGGGGATAAATATCTTCCCAGGTAGAGTCGCTGGGCATGGACTCTGTCAAAGGTTCTTCAAATTGCTCGCTCACCTCAGCTTCAATGGCCTCGGCGAAGTCGTCGCTGGTGTCGTTGGTGTCTGTCACCNGCAAGTCGGTATCGATTTCAGTATCGGTCAGGTCGCTGTCGCTATTTTGGAATTCGTCTTCTGCTTCCAGCATAGGATTAGAATCTANGGCCAACTGAATCTCTTGACTAAGCTCCATCGTAGATAANTGCAGCAAACGGATCGCCTGTTGCAGCTGAGGGGTCATTTTCAGCTGCTGGCCAAGCTTCATTGAAAGAGATTGCTTCATCTGCTGTCGTGGGCGGTTATGGGTATGGTTTCGTTTACTATTTCAGTTTGAAAATTAAGCGAAGAGCTTAACTCATTAGTCCGATAACGTCTCATAGCGCAAAGCTTTCGCCAAGATAGACCTGCCGCACGGTCTCATTTTGGAGAATACTTTCCGGTTGGCCAGCGGCAATCACGTGGCCCTCATGAACAATGTAAGCTCGATCACAAATATCTAGGGTCTCTTTAACATTGTGATCCGTAATGAGCACCCCTAAGCCTCTGCTTTTCAGATCCAAGATGCCGTTTTTGATATCGGTTACCGAAATTGGATCAACACCCGCGAAAGGCTCGTCGAGCAACATAAACTCGGGTTCACTGGCTAACGCGCGGGCAATTTCTAGGCGTCGACGCTCGCCGCCACTGAGGCTTTGTCCCAGCGAATCTGCAATGTGAGAAAGATGAAATTCTTCGAGGAGTTGCTGCAGTCGTTGTTGACGCTGCGCCTTGTTCAGATGCGCTTGTAGCTCCAGAACAGCGAGCAAGTTGTCCCGGGCACTCAGAGTTCGGAAGATGCTTGCCTCTTGCGGTAAATAGCCTAAGCCGGCTGTCGCCCGCAAGTGCATCGGGGCTTGGGTTAGCTCTTTGCCATTGAGAATGACTTGCCCGGAATCGCATTTAAGTAGGCCCACTAACAGGTAAAAGCAGGTTGTTTTACCGGCACCGTTGGGGCCCAGAAGACCTACAACCTCGCCCTGTTGGACGTCGACGCTGACATCGCTTACCGCGATCTTATCCCGGTAACGCTTGTGTAGGTTTAGGCCGCGCAGTGCTTTGTTGGTCATGGTTGCCCGGGCGCGTTAGCAGATTCTTGACCGGATATTTCAAATTCCATGCGGACGCGTTCGTTACGGCCTTCAGCGCGAATTTGCTGCGCATCAAGATCGTAAGTGATTTCATTGCTGTGAATGACGTTGCCGCCTTGCTGCAGTGTCGCGTCGCCAAGTAATTGCAGTTGATTGGCTGCTGGAGCAAAGATAATAGTCAAAGCGGTCGCCTTGAGTTCTGCATATTGGGTGCTGTTTTCATCAGCTGGTGTTTTTCGCAACGAAAATTTGGCGGGATTACCAATGGTGCGAATAGTGTCGACGTCGTCTCTAACAAGAGCGACAGTGAGTTTGTCGCCAGCAATGACTAAGTCGCCCCGAGTTGCGATCACCGAACCCGTGTAGGTGACGTTTCTTCGTCCCTGATCGAAAATGGCGCTATCGCCCTCGATTTGGATGCTGTCTGGTGAAGCATTGCATATGGTCCATGGCAACCATATGAGCATTAAAATAGTCGCGGGAAGGATGTTGGGGCATGGTTTAGGCATCGTTCGCAACCGATGACTCTGTAGCCATGTCGATGGGCAGACGCAAAGTACTTATGACGCGCATATCATCCTCGCGGTTGAACTCTAGAGTTGAATTCTTATGCAGTATCATTAGCGGTGCCCTAGTGCGTAANGATCCAAAGGTTAAAATGACATTGCCCTGCGCAGTGATTGATTCATTCGCGGCATCCACCGCCAGGCGGTCGCTGCGCAACGANAGTGCTTGAGTGGATGGCGATGCTCTGCGAAGCAGTACCTCGTCCGACAAAGTCAGGCGGGGCAAGTCTCCGAGTTTTGTTGCCTGCCCTTGTTGCGCTGACGCTAGCCAGGGCGCTGTATCGGAATCATCAAACAAGCGCATTTCTGGCAGCATCAAGTCAATGTGGGTGCTTTCTGTCCCTTGGTACTGGGTCCACTCGGCAACTTCAAGAGAGTAAAGGCGTCGTCCATTGTCAGCGTATTCAGTCATCTGCATGTGGGTGCCGGTGGCCACGATGGCATCATCGCTATTGCCTGCATTAGCCAATATAGTGATGGCCCTTGGTGTCGAATCGCTTGTGGCTGCCAGAAACAGTAAGGTAGCACTAAAAATGACTGCTCCAGTCACTAGCCGCTTAGAGCTAAGAGCGTTCATTGCATGTGCCACGCTATTCAAAATTCCAGCGACCCTGCGCTTTCAGAATGAGCTGCGCAAGTTCCACAATAACCCCTTCGCCGCCTTTTCTCTGGGTTACAAAATCGGCGCGCGCCTGCACTGCCGGGTGGCCATTTGCGACCGTTACCTTAAGAGTTACGTTCTGTCTGGCATAAAGCTCAAGGTCGGCGAGATCGTCCCCGATTGCGCACAAATTATTCTTGCAAAAACCCGCTTCGAGCAGCTCGTCGAGTGCTTGGCTCTTACTTTGGGCGCTCTGTTGTACGTATTTGATACCCAGTTCTTGCGCACGCCGGGTAACGGCAGGAGACGTGCGACCGCTGATGATGGCTACTTCGATTTCATGATTTTGCAGCAATTTTATACTTGCGCCGTCTTGCACATGAAAACTTTTGATCTCCTCACCGCTGTCGCTGTAATTAATTTGGCCGTTGGTTAAGACGCCGTCTACATCGAGGATAATCCCTTTTACTTGCGACGCGAGTAACGTCGTTTGGTCTTGGATATTCATGTTAGGCCTGATGGAAAAGCAGTAAGTTGTAGCCTATCCAAGCCGCCAGCATAACCGCTCCTTCAAATCGGGTAATCACCGCTCGAGAGTTTATTCCGTAGGCGAAGAGCGCGAGCATCATTGTTAACGCGGTCATCATACCTGCATCTCGCCATAAGGCGACGTAGTTCAATTGCACCGTTCCCAGCAGGGCTGGCACGGCGAGTACTGCGAGAATATTAAGGATATTTGAGCCAACGACGTTGCCAATTGCGATCTCGGGATGGCCTTTTAATGCGGAGCCTACTGTTGCCGCTAGCTCTGGCAGACTGGTACCTATCGCGATGATGGTTAGCCCGATAATGAGTTCGCTTACACCGAACATCTTCGCGATATTCACAGCTGAATATACGAGTATTTGCGCCGATATAAGCAATATTATTAAGCCGATGGTCAGCCAGAATAGGCTTTTGGCATTGTTCATATCGGGAATATCGTTGAGTTCTTCGCTGAGCGCGTCGTTTTCGGAATCAGGGTCGCGGGCATTGACTAACAACTGCCATAGAATGACGCCTAGGCCGAACAGGAGAATAAGTCCGTCGATCACGGCGAGCTCGCGATCGGCAAGCAGTACGAGTGTCAGCAGCGTTGCGCCGATGAGCCATGGCAGTTCTTTACGTCTCACATTTGATGAAAATGCCAGCGGCGTGATGATTGCGGTGATGCCGAGTACAAGACCAATATTGGCAATGTTGGAGCCAATGGCGTTGCCTACTGCAAGCAAATGGTTGCCTTCCAAAGCTGCAAAAGTGGCGACGATGATTTCTGGAGCTGAAGTGCCAAGCGAGACGATAGTCAACCCTATGACGATCTTAGGGATTCCAAAATTCACCGCAGCGGATGCTGCGCCTGACAAAAATTTGTCCGCACTCCAAACTAGGGCTACAAAGCCCACCAATAGCAGTAGCAGCTGCAACCACATTTTCCGCCACCATCCTTAGTTGGGTATGTCCCTAAACGGGGTGTCTCGTTGAGAACTCAGGGTGTTTCCACCGATATAGGGAGCGCTAAAAACTCAGCTTAGTCTGATCTGCGGCGATATCCAAGCGAGCTGTGATGCTACTCTACGCTGTTTGTTGTATTGTTTGNCGTCGTNCTACAGATCTCGGTNATGTTGTCGACGCCCGTGCAGCCATAGCCGTTCCAAGAAGGTCAGCAAATTATGCAAGAAGAGATTGTCCGTAGGGTTAAAGATGCCATTGCCGGTGCGACGGTTAACGTGGCAGTTGAAGGCAACCGCGCAATGATTGATGTTGAAAGCTCTGTGTTTGCTGATCTGAGCCGGGTGAAAAAACAGCAGTTGGTTTATGCGTGCATTGAAGACTTGATTGCTTCAGGCGATTTGCATGCGGTGACCATAAAGGCGGGGACCTCAGCGGACGCATAGAGCTTGGGTTGGTCGCTGCCGGCACATGGATAAATTACAAATACAAGGTGGACAGAAACTCGTTGGGGAACTGCGGGTCTCCGGGGCAAAAAATGCTGCGTTGCCGATTCTTGCGGCCACCCTATTAACCGGCGAGGCGGTTACGCTAAGTAAGGCGCCGCACTTACAAGACGTCACAACGATGATTGAACTGCTGGCGACTCTTGGCGCCGACGTCTTAGTTGATGAAAGAATGAACGTTCAAGTGGCCGCTACTCAACTGACTAATTTGAAAGCACCGTATGAATTGGTGAAAACTATGCGGGCCTCTTTTTTAGTGCTTGGGCCATTGTTGGCACGTCATGGACGCGCCGAAGTCTCGCTCCCCGGCGGCTGTGCAATTGGTTCTAGGCCTGTGGACCAGCACCTCAAGGGCTTGCAAGCTATGGGCGCGATGATAGAGGTCGTCGACGGCTATGTTAAAGCGGAAGCAAAGCAGGGGTTAAAAGGCGCTGACATTTATATGGATTTGGTGACTGTGGGGGGCACCGAAAATTTGATGATGGCAGCCTGTTTGGCAGAAGGAACAACTCGGCTGCATAATGCAGCTTGCGAGCCGGAGATCATAGATCTTGGCAACTTCCTTGCTGCCCTAGGCGCGCGGATCAGTGGCCATGGTACTGCAGAAATTATTATTGACGGGGTGGCAGAATTGGGCGGCTGCCGATATCAGATTATGCCGGATCGTATCGAGGCGGGTACTTATCTAATTGCGGCTGCAATTACTCAGGGCTCAATCAAGCTTGTCGACCTCCAGCCTGCCGCGCTCGGCGTTATGTTAGAGAAGCTCCAGCAGGTAGGNGCAACAATCGATGTTGGAACCGATTGGGTGGCGTTGGACATGCACGGCCGGCGGCCAACAGCGGTTGATATCGAAACTTCACCCTACCCGGGGTTTCCCACTGACATGCAGGCACAATTTATGGCGCTGAACGCGGTNGCAATAGGTACNGCGACAATACGCGAAACCATATTTGAGAATCGTTTTATGCATGTGCACGAATTGAATCGCTTGGGCGCAAATATAGAATTGCATGGCCCGTCTATGGCGGTGGTGCATGGGGTCGATGCACTCAAAGCCGCGCCGGTTATGGCAACGGATTTGCGCGCATCGTTCAGTTTGGTGCTGGCGGCATTAGCGGCCGAAGGCACCACTATGATTGACCGGATATACCATATCGATCGCGGTTACGAGACCATTGAAGAAAAGTTGCAGCAGATTGGAGCAAACGTTCGTCGAGTTTCTTGAGGGCGATGTGGCAGACGCATGAATCCTCCAAACATTGAGTAAAAGGACACTATCGGATGGGTTTGGTTATCGCGCTCAACAAGGGGCGCATCTTAAAAGAATGTTTGCCTATTTTGGCAGCTTGCGGTGTAGAGCCGGTTGAGCATCCGTCTGAGTCTCGCAAGCTTATATTCGACAGTCGCTGCGGCCAGCATCGGCTCATCGTCACTCGTTCAGCTGACGTGCTGACCTATGTAGAGCAAGGTGTTGCGGATGTCGGTATCACCGGTAAAGACACTATATTAGAATATGGCGGTGGTATGAGTTTTTACGAGCGACTGGACCTAAAAATAGGCTTGTGTCGCATGATGACCGCCGCGCCTGTTGGATTCGTGGTGCCGTCAGGGGCGCTTCGCGTAGCATCTAAATTTGTCAATATTGCTCGCAGCCACTACCACAGCCAAGGCTGCCAAGTTGAACTAATCAAGCTGACGGGAGCGATGGAAATTGCGCCCGTGCTTGGACTAGCCGACTGCATAGTTGATATCGTCGATACCGGTAATACGTTACGAGCCAATGGGCTCGAGGCCATGGATGTTATTTGTGATGTCAGCACTCGAGTTATTGTAAATCGTGCATCAATGAAGACGAAGTTTGCGGATGTGCAAACCTTGATCCGGCAGTTAGCGGCCGTTGTTGGCTAAATTATCAGCCCCGTTATCGGAGGGCTGACTTGGCTAATGCAAATAAAAAATCCAACCGAAATTTTAAAAACGGTTAACTAAACATGGTTATTCAGCAGCTAGTTACTACGACCGAGACGTTCGAGCAGCAGTTTGTTGATCTTTTGCACTGGGATATGCGTACCGATAGTACGTTGGATCAGCAAGTCGCAGAGATCATTGGGCAGGTTCGACAGCACGGGGATCCGGCGCTGCTGGAGTTGACCAACACATTGGATAGGCGCGCGCTTGAAAACCCTAGTGACTTTCGACTGGACGAACGCGCGTTGCTGGATGCTTGGCAGCGTCTAGCGCCAGGGCACCAGCAAGCATTGGAGCAAGCGGCAGAGCGGATCCGGCAGTTCCATCAGCGGCAATTGGATGAGTCTTGGTCGTTTGAGGATGAATTTGGCAATCGATTGGGTCAACGGATCAGCCCGCTGGAGCGCGTAGGGGTCTATGTCCCCGGTGGGCAGGCAGCCTACCCNTCAAGTGTGCTAATGACGGTCATTCCAGCAAAAGTCGCTGGGGTGGAGAATATTGTTGTCACCGTGCCCACGCCCGATGAGATCGCCAACGATATGGTGTTAGCCGCCTTACACTTAGCAGGCGCAAACGAGGTATTCAGCATTGGCGGAGCTCAGGCGATTGCAGCAATGGCCTACGGCACTGAGACTGTGCCGAGAGTCGACAAAATTGTAGGTCCGGGCGGGGCTTATGTTGCCACGGCGAAAAAACAGGTGTTTGGTCAGGTGGGAATTGACATGATCGCGGGTCCCAGCGAGGTGTTGATTCTAGCCGATGGCACGACGCCTGTAGATTGGGTTGTATTAGATCTTTTTTCCCAAGCAGAACATGACAGTTCAGCGCAGAGTATTCTGATCAGCCCTGATCGAGACTATGCTGCCGAAGTGGTTGCTCGGATTGAAGCAATGTTGCCGACTATGGAGAGGGAATCGATCATTCGTCAGTCCTTACTTCAACGTGGCGCCGTAATCGTTTGCTCGAGCAAACAGGAGGCTGTGGAACTGGCTAATCGAGTCGCGCCAGAGCACCTCGAACTAGCAGTAGCTAAGCCTGACGATTGGGTCGATGCGATCCGCCATGCCGGGGCTATCTTTTGTGGTGCACATACCGGTGAGACCTTCGGTGATTACGTAGCGGGCCCGTCCCATGTGCTACCGACCTTTGGCACTGCCAGATTTGCGTCGCCGCTTGGTGTCTATGACTTTCAGAAACGCACCTCGATGGTCGAGATGTCGGCGCGAGGTGCCTCTGCGCTGGCTGCAGTTACTAACACGCTTGCGCAATCAGAGGGGCTGTTTGCTCACGCGAAAGCCGCGGCAGCGCGAGGTGGGGCCAATGATCATGCTCCGATTATTGGCCCTGAGCCGAGCGAAGGCGCCGCTGAGTGAACGACGCAACGGCGCAGCCCGATGCTCACAGTCCGCTCCAGCGATATCGCAGGCTCTTAGCAGACACGGGCGCTGATGGCGGGCTTTTTTATGCGGACATGGGTCAACAACGGGTGGTGCAACAGCTTGATGAGTTGTTCCAGCAATTAACGCATCAGCCCAGACAATCTCTGTGGCGAAAATTGATTACGCGCCCGTTGCGCCCGTCGTTAAAAGGCCTTTATATCTGGGGCACTGTAGGGCGCGGAAAAACGCTGCTCATGGATATGTTTTTTGACTGTTTACCAACCGGCCGGGCGCAGCGGATGCATTTCCATCGCTTCATGCGCCATGTCCATGCGGAGCTTAAAACTCATGCTGGAGTGGCGGATCCACTGCAGAGGGTTGCCGATGGGTTCGCGCAAGAAGCCGACGTTTTATGTTTCGATGAATTTTTTGTATCGGACATTGGCGACGCGATGATTTTGGCCGAGTTAATGCGTGCGCTGTTTGCTCGAGGCGTTACCTTGGTTGCTACCTCGAATGTTGAGCCTCAAGGGTTGTACGAGAACGGCCTGCAACGGAGTCGATTTTTGCCGGCGATTGATCTTTTATATGAGCATTGCGCGGTCATCGAGATTGAGCAGGGGCAAGATTTTCGTTTGCGCACGCTGGCCCAAGCTGAGATTTACCACCATCCCTTAGATACCGGTGCTGAAGAAAGTTTGCAACGCAGTTTTGCGGCGCTTGCCTCGGGTTCGATTGAGGAAGCGGTTCCGCTAGTTATTGAAGGGCGTTTGATCAATGCACGGAAGCTAAGTCAGGGCATAGTCTGGTTCGACTTCTCAGATTTGTGTGAGGGGCCGCGCAGTCAAAACGATTACATAGAGCTTGCAACGCTTTACCACACGGTGCTTGTGAGCAATATTCCAATTCTGGATGGGCATAAGGAAGACGCGGCGCGGCGGTTTATTAGCTTGGTGGACGAATTTTACGATCACGGGGTAAAGCTCATTGCGTCTGCAGCTGCTTCGATTCATGAGCTGTACCAAGGGCAGCGCCTGCGATTTGAGTTTGCGCGCACCGAAAGCCGACTCTTGGAAATGCAATCGATGGACTACCTTGCTGGGTCGCATACGCACGGCGACGATGCATCTCGGTAAGCGAAAACTCTGTTGTAAAGCGCAAGTGCCTCCACTATTATGCGCGTCCGAAATTTTGGGCTGCTGTCGGCGTCAGGACGTTCAGTCGGGATTAGGTTGCGAGCAAGTGCGACTAAATCAAAGGCGACAAGGCGGTGATCGCAACCCAGAGAAGTAAGCGCTCAACACGCAATTAACCAAGCCCNAGATGGAACGATCTAGGGAAAAGGCAAGGCAAGCAAATAATGAAAACGGTAAGCATGCGCGCACAGGACGTCGAACGCGTCTGGTGGTTGATCGACGCGGAAGGCAAAACCCTCGGGCGTTTAGCTACCGAAGTGGCCAGTCGCTTACGTGGAAAGCACAAGCCGGAATTTACGCCCCACGTTGATACTGGCGACTACATCGTGGTAGTCAATGCGGAGAAAATTCGTGTTACCGGTAACAAAGAAAAAGGCAAAATTTACTGGCGCCATACGGGTTATCCGGGCGGTATTAAAGGTGCAGATGTGGCCACCGTGCGAGCAGAGCACCCGGAGCGAATGATCGAAAGCGCTGTTCGTGGAATGTTGCCGAAAAATCCGCTGGGCCGCGCCATGTTCCGCAAATTGAAAGTATATGCTGGCGATGAGCATCCGCATGCAGCACAGCAACCGCAAGTATTGGAGCTTTAGTATATGACTGACTACAACTACGGCACCGGTCGTCGTAAAACCGCGGCGGCTCGGGTATTTATCTCGTCAGGCACCGGACGAATCATGGTCAATTCGCAACCATTAGACGAATTTTTTGGCCGTGAAACTGCACGNATGGTGGTGCGACANCCGCTACAAGTCGCNGATTTGACCGATAAGCTGGATTTGAAAGTCACTGTCCGCGGAGGCGGTAACACCGGGCAGGCGGGAGCGATCCGTCATGGCATAGCGCGCGCGTTGGTCGAATACGACGAGGCGTTGCGCGGTCCCATGCGTCAAGCGGGATTTTTAACNCGCGATGCGCGAGCCGTCGAACGTAAAAAAGTCGGGCTGCGCAAGGCGCGCAAACGACCGCAGTTCTCGAAGCGGTAGTTGGCATATGGTCAGTGACCCAATGGGTTACTGGCGCGATTTTGTGCTAAACTTCCCCACGGAAAAAGCGGCGAAATTTGGAGCAAAAGCGTGCGTAATAAATAGTACGGACGCTTAACGGATGGCGGCGACAATCGCTCGCTGGCAACGGCACAAGCGCTTAGTTAATTACACTTAATTAGGGCTTTATCAGGGCCGATCGACATTGCAGATTAGAAAAGAGCAACGATTCAAAACATAAGAACACCAAAACCGGAACAGTTGACGTGAGCTGTGTATGGGCTACAGCGTCGACAGCGCTTGATCAGAGTGGGTCAAAGAGAGCGGCACGAAGGATAGGTGTTGAAAATATTGGAGCAAAGAGCCTTGAGTACTGGCGACGCAGTCCATGATGCCCCAGCGGGGGATTCCTCGAACAATGACGGGTCGGGCCGTCGCTATTTTCTTATTCAGGCGACGTCTGTAGTTGGTGCAGTTGGGGCCGTCGGTGCAGCTTGGCCGTTTGTCAGCTACTGGTCCCCTAGCGAGAAAGCCAAAGCACTTGGAGCGCCAGTGAAGATTGATGTGTCTAAGCTCGGCCCTGGCGAAATGCTCAGTCCGATCGTGGCGTGGCGTGGCAAGCCGGTTTTTGTTGTTCATCGTGATGCCGATACGCTGGCGTCGCTAGAAACCGATACCGACTTGCTTGCCGATCCGAATTCTGANGTGGCTGAGCAGCAACCGGACTTTGCGGTTAATTCTTGGCGTTCGCAGCGTAAGGAGTACGGTATTTTCCTCGGCATATGTACGCACCTTGGCTGTTCGCCAAAATATTTAGTGACGGACAATTTTGCTGAATCGGGGCAGGGTGGTTTCTTTTGTCCCTGCCACGGATCTAAATTCGACATGGCAGGGCGTGTTGTAAAGGGAGTTCCAGCTCCGTCTAACATGGAGGTACCTCCATATCGTTTTGAGTCTGATACCGTAGTAGTAATTGGTTGACGTTAGGAAATTTAGTAAATGTCGGAATCTCAAATGGACCAGAAGCCCGTCGAAACGAACGGAATAATGAGCTGGATAGATGCAAGGTTTCCCGCGACAGAAACCTTCGAGTATCACATGTCCAAGTACTANGCGCCAAAGAACGTAAATTGGCTGTACTTGTTCGGATGGCTTGCGACTTTCGTTCTTGTTAACCAGTTGTTAACAGGGATTTGGTTAACCATGAATTACATCCCTAGTGGGGACGGTGCTTTTGCCTCGGTTGAATACATCATGCGTGATGTGGAGTTCGGTTGGCTTATTCGTTACCTGCATTCCACTGGCGCGTCCGCTTTCTTTCTGGTTATCTTTTTGCATATGTTCCGAGCGCTTGCTTATGGCTCTTACCGCGGCCCAAGAGAGTTAGTTTGGTTAATCGGCATGGCGATTTTCGCCGTTTTGATGATCGAAGGATTTTTCGGGTACCTTTTGCCATGGGGGAACATGTCTTACTGGGGTGCTCAAGTAATCGTATCGTTGGTCGGCGCAGTTCCCGTAATAGGGCCTGATTTGATGGAGTGGGTTCGCGGTGACTTTTTAATGTCAGACGTGGCTTTAAACCGGTTTTTTGCCCTCCACGTTGTCGCACTCCCAATTGTTTTGCTTGGTCTTGTGTTTGTACATTTTGTGTCCTTGCATCATGTAGGCTCAAACAACCCTGATGGAGTCGAGATCAAGAAAAACAAAGACGAAAATGGGGTCCCTCTCGACGGAATACCCTTCTTNCCATACATTGTCGTCCATGACATCGATGCCACAGTCAGGTTTCTTTTCGTATTTTGCTTAGTTGTCTTTTTCGCTCCCGAAATGGGCGGCTATTTTATCGAAAAGCCGAATTTCGAAGTGGCCAACCCGTTGAAGACGCCTGATCACATTGCGCCCGTCTGGTACTTCACGCCTTACTACGCCATGTTGAGAGCGGCTACATTCCCGTTATTTGGCATGGATGCGAAATTTTGGGGGCTAGTGACCATGGCTGCGGCCGTGATTATTCCAGTAGCATTGCCGTGGTTAGACAGAAGCCCTGTTAAGTCTATGCGTTACAAGGGATGGCCCTCGCGCATTGCCCTCGGGGCGCTTTGCGTCAGCTTCATCGTTCTCGGTTGGCTTGGTTTGCAGCCAGCCACTAAGATATACACTATGCTCGCGCAGCTATTCACGCTGTTATACTTTGCCTACTTCGTTTTGATGCCTTGGTACACCCGGGTAGAGCAGACTAAGCCAGAGCCGGAAAGGGTCACTTAATGAGAAACTTTGGTAGTTTATTGGTTGGTGTTGTAGTTCTGGCGTTCATGATTGGATCTCCATCGAGTTGGTCTGCGGCGAAAAACGACTGGCCAATGGAGGACTTCGAGCCCGACCTAACAAATTTACCCAGCTTGCAAAATGGGTTTAAGCTTTACGCTAATTATTGCCTCGGTTGTCACGGGCTGCAATATCAGCGCTATGGGCGGACCGCTGACGACTTGGGTGTTCCTCGAGAATTAGCGCTTGAGAGCGTTGTTTTCACGGGTCAAAAAATCGGTGAGCTAATAACGACTTCGATGGATCCTGATCAAGCCAAGAGCTGGTTCGGGGCGACGCCTCCAGATTTAACTCTGGAGGCCCGGTTGCGCTCTCCCGAATGGATATATAATTATCTTAAAACGTTTTACGTAGATGATTCTCGGCCTTTAGGGGTTAATAACGGGGTGTATCCTAATGTGGGTATGCCTAACGTGTTGTTGAGCTTGCAAGGCGTGCAGCGTTATGACAAAGAGAACGGAAAACTTCTTGTTGAAGAAGGTAGCGGCAGTATGAATGCAGAGGAGTTCGACGCTGCAATCTATGACCTTTCAAACTTTTTATACTACGTCGGCGAACCCAGTCGACTTGAGCGGCAGCGTTTAGGTATATACGTCCTGCTTTTTTTGGTAATTCTAGGTACTTTCACTTTTCTCCTTAACCGAGAATTCGAAAAAGACGTCCACTAGGCAGAATTAGCGCTGCCTATACAAACCAGGCCGACAACATGAGCGCCGTAACGAAGAGAACTTCTATGACTTTGTTTTCAGATCCCCGCGATCACTATTCCCATAGAGTACGCATGGTATTGGCGGAGAAAGGCGTTACCGTAGACATCGTTGATGTCGTTGGGGGCAAAATTCCCGAAGATCTTGCTGAAGTCAATCCGTACAACACCTTGCCTACGTTGGCGGATCGTGATCTGGTGCTCTACGAGTCTAACGTAATCATGGAATACTTGGATGAGCGCTTTCCGCACCCACCCTTGTTGCCGGTGTACCCAGTGCAAAGGGCCCTGTCGCGTTTGTGGATCACGCGGGTGGAAAAAGAGTGGAGCAGTAAGCTCGACTTGTTGATGCTGGGCAAGGGCCGAGAAGCAGCTTTGACCAAGGCGCGTAAGGAGTTGCGCGAGAGCATTATTGCTATTGCGCCAATTTTCGCGGAGAAGCCGTTTTTTATGAATGAAGAGTTCTCCTTAGTCGACTGTTGCGTCGCTCCCATTTTATGGCGTCTTAAGGAAGTCGGTATAACGCTGCCGGAAAAATCCACTCGACCTTTGTTCAAATATATGCAGATGATTTTTGAGCGTGACGCGTTTAGACAGAGNCTCACCGAGACTGAAATGGAGATGCAAGAGTGAAGCCNCGGCGCCCTTATTTGTTGAGGGCGTTGTACGAGTGGATAGTAGACTGCGGCGAGGTCCCTAATATTCTGGTCGACACTGAAGTCGATGGCGTTGTGGTGCCGACTGAATACGTTGAAGATGGCCAGATTGTCTTGAATATTTCCTCAAGTGCGGTTCGNGATCTCTCTTTAGGAAACGATTTTGTTATGTTCTACGGTCGATTCGCCGGCCGAAATTTTGAAATTACACTGCCAATCGAAAGCATCAGGGCTATTTATTGCCGAGACAGCGGGCAGGGTCTTGCATTCGAGGATGAGGATTTCTCCGTAGTTAACACGGACGACCCGCAACCGATGCAGGAGACAGGTCCGTCGGAAAAGGACGAGTCAGCCAGCGCCAATGCGGCTTCAAGCAGTGACGCGGAGAAAAATGGGCCTAACCTGCGCCTGGTTTAGGTGTGGCTGAGCTCAGAGGTCTGACCCTAGATCGGTGAGCTGAAAAACTTTAACGATTCGTTGAACCCCGAAAGCCTTTTGAGCTTCGGTTACNGACGCATCCGCTTGCTCGCTGGTTACTGCNCCCAATAGATAAACCACGCCATTTTCAGAGATTACTTTCACTCGCAATCCCCTGACCGCCTCTGATGCGAGCAATCGCGTTTTGACCTTAGTCGTAAGCAAACCATCGTTAGTCCGTGCGAGCATTGAAATTGGGCCGCCTACCGATAAATGATTGTGCACCTTTGCNGCGTCGACCTTATACATGCCGGCGGCCACGGCCGCGGCTTGGGCTTTGAGCTGCTCGCTAGGTACCTGNCCGAGTAGCAAGACAAGTCCATCGTAGACGACGACGACCAAATGCGCTCCTTTGTAGGCCTCGTCCGATGCACGAATTTCTCGNTCTATGGCCACCTCGAGAATATTGTCGTCGATCCAGGCCCCTGTGGAGCGGGGTCTTTCCGGGGTACCAGCGCAGCCGCTGAGCAATAACAAACAGGTCAGCAGCGCCGTAGANGGCCAGATTNTCTTCATGTNTCAAAAGTATCCTTAATCCAAGTAATTTGCGGTAANCGCTTTGACCATGTCATTAATACTGCATCAAAGCGNACAGGATGACGGCTGTATTGCTGGTGTGTATGAATAAAATGGTNCGCGGTCTTTATTAGCCGAAGTTGCTTGTGTCCGTCAATGCTTGCGGCGGCAATGCCAAAAGTCTCTGAGGATCGGTAACGTACTTCGATGAATACCAATGCCGTTGCCCGGCGCGGACGTTCGCGGTGCAATGCAATCAGATCTAATTCGCCACATGAACAAAAGTAGTTGCGACGAATAATCCGCNGCCCTCGCAGCAGCAAAAACAGTGCGGCAAGCGACTCCGTGACCCAGCCAACACGCTTCGACATTATTCAGAGCCCGTGGTTGCAGCACGGGAGGCGTTGTTTTGCCGATCGCCNACGGTCATTACCTTAAGGGTTCGAGATATACGCCCTTGAGACCCTAGNCTGAGCATGCCGATCGGTGAATGATTTATAAAGTGATNGCGCCANAGNGACGGCTCGGTGAGTACGGGCNCCCAGGTNGCCATCTGGAAGGCGGTNAGCCCAAGCGCGTAAAGGTCTACAAGCGGGCTCTGGGAGAGCTTAAATGCATCGATAAGCGCCTGTTCTGCNGCATTGGGTNGCACTAAGGCGGGCANTTCGGTGACGGCAAAGCCATTTGGTGACTTGTTGCCGCGCACGCTTTGCGANGTGGCGTAAACGGGTAANTGCTCGGCAAAGTGAAACTGCAGCGCAGGGATCAGCGCTACTGACTCAAAACCGGTGGTGAGTGCAAGGATGGCGTCAAGGTCCTGNCGCGCTCGCGGTAAAAATTCAACCTGCTCGTCNAGGAGAGCGGCGACTCGGTCCTTTCGAGATGCGCTTGCAGTCACGCCCATGGTTTCGCCAACGGAGTTTGTTAGTTGTTTTATGGTGCCAAAGTTAGCGGTGTAAACTGGGTGTGGCCAAGCGTTGATGAAAGTGTCGAAGGCTTTGTTTGCCCAAGCGCTGTCGTTATATACGATCATAACTCGTTCGTGTTGATTGGTTTGCATATGCGTCGCGAGGGTAATGGCCTCGTCTTCAATGGCTGTCCCTAGTTGCAGCATTTGGGTTGCGGATGTACCTGCGGCGCCCTCGATGTTGCTGCCGGGTAGATAATTGAGCAGCAGCGTAGGGGTTTCGCTTGCCGCCGCAAAAGATGCGAAAGCTTG
>PAFJ01000044.1 GCA_002704325.1 Gammaproteobacteria bacterium
AATGCATGATGCACAAAACCAGCTTCATGTAAGTGTTGTAAGCCCACCGCCACGGCTTTGATCATGCGCATCATTTGCTTCAGAGAAAGTCCTTCTTGCAAAAGATCCGTTAGGCGTCCCTGACTTACGTATTCAACCGCACTGTAATGCCACCCGCCCTGCTGGCCGTGATCAATAAGCTGGAGTAATTTAGGACTCGCAATTTGGTTAAGCACGTCCACTTCGGTTTGCCAGAAACCTAGTGAGGCAGGCGCACGCACAGCGCGAATAAAACACCGCTTATTCAGGGCTTGCTGATAGCCCAGTACGGCGAGTTCAGTTGCACTCTCCCGTAGGATCTGGGTCACGGTATAACCGGCCAGCTGAAACCCATCAGTCATTACGGGTGCCCACACGAACGTTAACGACCTTTGGCGGTATCTCAATCAATTCGCCAGCAACAAATTGACCAAGGACAAACACCCCGTCGGCAACGACAAAATCACCATCCAAACTCACTGCGACGCCTTTGCCATGAGCCAATTCATTGACACAGGTTGTAGCAGCGAACATCCAACTGCGGCCCAAATAGCGCATGGTGCAATACTCGTTCTGCTCGATCCGCCGAGAGTCAACGATCTCGCCCTCGCGCCAAACTTGCAGTTCCGACACATCGTTGGGCTGTTCTTTGACACCATAGCCGTGCTGTTTATTGCCGCTAAATTGCCCGCGATAGACCGTATCGTCACGCCACAAAAACACTCCGCTACCCGAGCGTTGATCTCGTACAAAGCTTCCCACATAGCGGTTGCCGTTGGACCAACTGAACGAACCCTCGCCATTCTTTTCCCCGTCGACGAAAGTGCCTAAATATTCTCTTCCGTCCACATACTTTAAATGACCCTGACCGTGCATCCGGCCATCTTGAAACATGCCGTCATAAACTTGACCGGTATGCCAAACCATCACGCCCCGCCCCGCCCGCCTGTTATTTACAAACTCGCCTTGGTAACGATCGTTATTGGCCCACACAAAAGTGCCCGAACCATGCATGGCGTTAGCAGCAAAAGCGCCTTGATATAAATCACCATTCGCCCAGCGCAACTGGCCTTGGCCCTCACGTATACCGTTCGAAAATTGACCCTCGTACACCCGACCGTCTACCCAATTATAGGTGCCAAGACCATCCGGCTGATCATTAGCAAAGCTGCCTGTGTAGCGATCGCCTCCGGACCAGATGTATGTGCCCTTGCCACTCAATACGCCATCAGCCACATCCCCGATGTAACGATCGCCATTAGCCAATCTGACTTCTGCGCCATAGCCAGACGATGCACAGACAATCAACAGCAAAAATAAATTGGTTCTAAAAACTTCCATGTTGCTCTTATGCTTTAGAGTGCTTTATGTTGTCCGAGAGTAAACGGGAAAAACAGCCTTCTTGGAAACAATATTCTTTATCGTTTTTTGTCTTTGTCTCGGGGTCAGTAGCGGCTTCCTGGCAGGATTGTTGGGCATTGGTGGCGGCATAGTCATCGTGCCGGCCTTAGCCATATATTTTGCTGAGTTTAATCGTCACACCGCAGAACAGACGCTCATTGTTGCGGTTGCGACATCGTTGGCATGCATCATGTTTACCACTCTATCTGCAGCAATTGCCCAAATCCGCGCCCGACGAGTTGATATTGTCGCTGTCCGCCGTCTACTCCCAACACTCATCGTCGGCAGTCCGATTGCCGGTTATCTAGCACCCATGCTGCCTATTGGTTCGTTAAAAATCTTCTTCGGCGTATTCCTTCTGCTGGTTGCCGCAGTGATGTTTTGGCAGTGGCGGCCGGCACCGCATAGACAGTTGCCCGGCACGAGCCTGAGCGCATTAATTGGCGCCTTTACGGGCTGCGTTTCCGCATTGGTTGGCATCGCCGGTGGCAATATTCTGGTGCCTACACTCACCTATTTTAACATTCCACCGCACCGAGCCACGGCTACAGCCAGCGTTCTTGGAGTTCCGCTCGCGTTATTCGGGGCTATTTCCTATGCCNTATCCTCCCCACCCACAACNCCCATAACCATGTTGGGTTGGATTGATCTAGAGGCCGTTCTACCCATCATCGCCGGCGCCGTTATCGCCGCACCTTTCGGTGTCCGATANGCGCANCGTGTCCCTGCAGACAGGCTCAAGAAATTGTTTGCGCTGATGCTGCTATTGGCGGCCGCGCGCATGCTCAGCAGCGTTTAGCTTAGGCGCCTCAAGTGAGGTTACGAATTTGAATGGCTTCCGTTGGCTGATTCGCCAGAACATCTGATATGACTACTAGCTTACAGGCCTTATGCAAACCCTCTCGCTCTCGCAANAAGTCAAATGACCGCTGCAANGTTTTCTCAGGATCGCTACTGAACGCAATGCGGTGCGCGCTCACTGCCCTATTGAGTGCCAGTCGTCGGCGGGTTTGACTATTATTNGTAAACGCAAATATGGGCACGCTGTGGGGTCGAGCGCTGGTGACAAAATCTGCGGTTACACCACGCCGAGTGATCACAACAATACCTTCAGCATTTAAAGCTTCGGCCAAAGCTACGGCGTGCACTGCCACATGTTGCTTGTCACCGCTAACCGTCAACGCTTTTTCATACCCCAGACCCGGGAAGCGCTCGGCATTTTTTGCGATCTTATCTAATTGCTCGACACAGCGCGCAGGATAACGTCCAACACTAGTCTCGCCCGAGAGCATAACAGCATCAACACCCTCATAAATCGCATTGGCCACATCCGTAACCTCCGCGCGCGTAGGAATAGGATGCTCAATCATAGACTCGAGCAAGTGCGTTGCCACAATGCACCGCACCCCGCCTTTAGCGCTGGCATGCACCAAACGGCGCTGAATATTCGGCAGGTCGGTGATATCCGTCTCAATGCCTAAATCACCCCGTGCCACCATGATGCCGTCGGACAAGGCCACAATGTCGTGGATATTCTTTACCCCTTCGCGGTCTTCGATCTTGGCAATGATCTTGATGGACTGTCGCTTTTTGCCGAGCAACTTGCGCAGCTGCGCCACATCATCAGGGCTTCGAACAAACGACAATGCGATGAAGTCTACGTCGTTCTCCAGACCAAACTGGATATCGCGTTCGTCCTTGGCGGTGATCGCGGGCAAATTAACTCTGACACCCGGAAGATTCACATGCTTGCGACTGCCTAAGGTACCTCCATCGATTACCTCGCAGGTCAACTGATGCTCTTTCTTCTGCAGCACTTTGAAGTTCATCAGGCCGTTATCAACGGTAATGGTACTGCCGACATCCATTACATCTACAAGCTCGCCGTAATTTACTTGGATGGATTTCTGTTCCACCATTTCCGAGTCTCGAACACTCAGCGTGACCACGTCGCCGGTACTGAGCTGCATTGGATTAGCCAACACACCCGTGCGAATTTCTGGCCCTTGAGTGTCCAACAATATTGGTATCGGGTAAGGGATCTGCCGGTTTAGCGTTTTAATCCAATTGATGATCTTTAACGACGTTGCGTGGTCGGCATGAGACATATTGAGTCGCACGACATTCATGCCGGCCGCATAGAGTTCTTTGAGCGCTTCAAAACTGGTGGTGGCAGGACCGATGGTGCAGATTATTTTGGTTCGGCGGATCATTGCGCAAGCTTACTGATCGGGTCGCACTATGTCATTCGCCAGAAGGCCCTAACCTTAGATTTAACCTGCCGTAACAGTAAATTACTGATCGTCCAGTGGGCCGGCAGAAACCCTTGCATCTGAGGCTGTAGAAAACGCTCATCAACCAAACAAATAACGCCACGATCGTGCTCCGAGCGCACCAGTCGCCCGGCCATTTGAATCACCTTGGTTAATGCCGGTTGCGTATACGCAACCAGTTGCCCCCATCCTGCGCCTGCAAGCTCGTTAAAATGCTCTACAACCAAATCTCTTTGCAAAGTTGGCGGCGGCAAACCAAGACCCACAACAATAACTCCCGATAACTGGCCCGCCCCAAATTCAATGGATTCGCTGAAACTGCCCCCCATCACGACACCAAAGACAACAGATGGCTCCCGCTCAACAGCGCGTTTATGGTTTTGTAAATCTTCAGTGCTTTCGCCACTTTTTTGGCTGCGAAAGAGATGCCCGACAGGGCCATGTTGCTCAGCAAACGCTTCTAGATAACTGTAAGACGAAAACGCAATCAGATAGCGCCCCGGTTGCGCCTCGACCAGCCCGTTAACCAGTTCGCTCAATTTCGGCAAACTGCTGCTGCGTTGACGAAAATAGGTCGGTATATCGCGCACGATTAGCACCGCCGTTTGGTTCACATTAAACGGCGATGCTGCACGTTCAGCTTGCTCGCCAGCGCACCCATGCAAGCGTTGATAGAGGTCCAACGGCGACACCGTTGCGGATAAGCGAATACTGGCTGCGTGGGAATTCAGCACACCTTCGATGTATTCACTGGAGTCCAGACACAGCCGCTGAATCGAAAATCCTCGAGGATGTTGGATGCTCAGATGTTTATATCTGCCGTCCTGAAACCATTCTAGNCTTCTCACCCAGCGTAAACATGCAAAATACAGCGCAAGGGACTCAGCATCTAAGTCATCGAAAGACTTCAACGATTCCACGGAATCAATTAGACGCTGGGCCGAGGCTTCTAGCTGCAAAGGTCGCTCAATAACCCGCATGGGGTCAGTACTAGTGGTTTCCGCAAGCCCCCGAATCTGCCTGAACACCTCATTAGCAGCAAAACTAAAGTCATCGCTCGGTGACTCAAGCAACNCCGCTTTGGCGTCGACAGCTAATTCCGCACTGAGCATTTCGGACACTCGACCGCTCAACTGATGAGCCTCGTCGACCAACAAAAGATTCTGGCCCGAATCCAAAAACCTCTGCAACTTTACAAACGGATCGAATAGATAATTATAGTCTCCAATAATCATGTCAGCCCAATGCGCTAAATCTAAACTCAGCTCATAAGGACAAACCACAAATTCTTCTGCCACCTGTTGCAACTTAGAGCGGTCAACAACCCCCATCCCCAATAAATGGTTGACCGCATAGGGCGCGCGGGCAAAGTAATTTTTACAACGAGCACAGTCTTGCGGTTCGCAGGGCACGCCACCGCTGCGACACATTTTTTCCTTTGCCGTGATCTGCACAACGCTCAAACAATTCGATGAATCAGCAATGAAACCGGCACTTTTNAACGCGGCCTCNGCNCCGGTGGATCGATTCGTAAGAAAGAATAGTTGCTGCTCTGACCGCATGAACTTCAGCGCCGGATAGATCGTCGCCATGCTTTTGCCCGAACCCGTCGGTGCTTCCAACAGCAAGTGCTCGCCATTTTCTAGGGTCCGATAAACTTTCCGCGCCGCCGATCGTTGCGCCGAACGATAACGCTCGAAAGGAAAGTCTCGCGCCTGCATCCAGAGCGTACGGCGCTCGCATCTCAATCGATGCAGACGTCGCCGCGCTTCGTAACACAATAGCGCAAACGCTAAACTCACTTGAGCTGTTGTTGCACAAATAGAGCGCTCGAAAATTTGCTCCGCCAATGACTCAGGATGGACATAGATCACCGCAAGCTCAATACGCTCCAGCGACTGCTGCTGGGTCAATAGCCCAGCATAAATTAAGCATTGCGCCCAATCGATCGGACTCAAGTCAACCTCAAGAGCGCGTGTCGTCTTATATTCTTCGATACGCCAAACACCCTGCGCACCTCGAAACAAACCGTCTATCCGGCCAGCAAGCCGGGTCGGCGTGAAGTCAATCTCCACATCAGCGCGAACGCTAACCTCCGACTCAAACTCCGAAGAACCCTGTCGTCGCCGCTCTTGAATCTTTTGCTGGCACGCTATCCCTTCCGCAGCCTCGACACCGCGAGCATATCGGGCGGGATGCAAATCACCCTGCCGGAATACAAACTCTGCCAACTGTCGAACTGCTAGACGCTGCATTACTCAGGCCTTAGTTTTGCTACTCGAGCGGGCAACTTTAATTCGTCGAACACTCTAAACCAGGCGCGTTGTTGCGGCTGTAATTGATCACCAGGGCCCTTCACTTCAATAAATTCAAAATCACCGCGGCCATAACAAATAAACAAATCGGGAAACCCACTGCGATAGTCTGCAAGATTACGAATTAGGAATTGACACAACAGCCGAATGACCCTGACCGGCATCGCCTCAAGCCATTGCGCTAACGGCACCGTCTGGAATAAGGACCAATTCACCAAACGATTGGCAGTACCCAGCTTTGCTGAATACGCTTGGCTAAGAAACGCTAACAACTCGTTATCGTCCGTTAGCCTCGCCTCATGTTGCGTCAACAGCGCTCTGCGCCTGTGGCAAAAGTCTTCATCAAACAAATCATGCGGCGCGGATTGAAACGGATTCGTGAATGCATCCTCTACATCTGCAAAAATCACCGGCCAATACAGCAGTCCCGTCAGCGATTTGAACAAATTATTTTCGCAGTGCACGCCCCAGCCACTATCAGGCACGATTGCCTGCAGCGCATACGCCTCGATAGAATCATAAGGCCCATGAATAAGCATTTCTGTAACCGCCGGCTGGAACCCAGCACCCCGACGACCNAAGCGTTCTGCAAACACCTGTTCTTTCGCCGACAACGGCTCACTAAGAATTTCCTGACGTAAAGACTCCGCAGCCTCAGACCTGCCTAGACGCTGCAAAATCCGGACGCGACGCTCTCTAGCCGGTGGCTTGTTTGTTAATTCGTAAACGTTCAATGCTAAATCCGGACGCGCATTCCGCTCTACCCATCGGCCTAACAGCAGTACACACCGCTGCAATCGATCTGCTGATTTGTGATCTTGCATGGCCGCTGTACACGCCTCAAACAGCGCGGGCACGAGTTGCGGGTATTCATCTAATCGGTAGCACAAATGCTGCAGCTTTTGCGCCCAAAGACGGTTACTCAGGGAGGTAGCATCTGGATACTGCGGCCCAGACAGAAGCAGCTCTTCATAGCGCACCTGCCCCAGATCTTTACGGACAAACGTCGACCAATCCTGATTCGCGCGGCCGAAAAATAATAACCGCGCTAGCCGCCAGTGACTTGGATGACACAAACGAACCCAAGGTTGTGCTTTAGCAAGGCGTTTCGCAATCTGTCCATCAGCGTATCGGCCAAGCAAATACTCGATGATCTGGGGTTTGCTGGATCTTTGGATCGGCACCGGCAGCTTGAAACACTCGCACAGCACTTTCTTCGTATACAGTTTCATCAATCGATCTGCCGCACCAGCATCGAAAGAAATTAGACCACGATGATGTAATTCGGTGATCGCCCGATCCGGACTTGAGACTTCCGAATAGTTTAGTGTGCTGCGCAGAAAATANGGCCCACTGCGCGTCAGTAGCCGTGCCAATAGCCGCTGAGCGTCGGCACTTGCCGCTAAAAATAGACGCAGACTATCCGCCTGATCTGCCACCAGTACGTCAGCGTATCGGTCGAGCACAAAGCTGAATGCCTGTGTCAGGTTGTTTTGATAATAATCAGCTGGCGCTGGCTCACGAGGCTGTAAAATAGGCGAGCCGTCACTCAACGGTGATCACGTCCATTGGCGGAAAAATAGACAAGAACGTGCCGCACTGGTCTTCGCCTAGTCATCATCTTGAGCATTCTCAAGCATAGATGGTGCGATTGTTTTCTTAGTATTCGCGCCCAGGCTCTTAATGTTCTCAACTTGCCGAACTAAATTGCCTTTACCCGTCGCCAGCCGTGAGTGAACGTTGTCATAAGTCCCCTGAACCGTCGCCAGTTGTTTGCCAAGCTTATCAACCTCCTCAACCACACCGGCGAGCTTGTCGTACATCGCACCGGCACGCTGGGCGATTTCCAACGCATTTTTGTTTTGCTTTTCAACCCGCCAAAGGTTGTTAATAATCCGCAACGCAAGCATCAGAGTCGTCGGACTCACCAGCATAATTCGCTGCTCAAACGCTGCGGTAAACATACCGGGATCCATTTCCATCGCGATGCTAAAAGCAGATTCTATCGGCACAAAGAGCAGCACAAAATCGAGCGATCGGACATCCGGCAATTGATCATAATCCTGACTGCTCAAGCGCTTAATCTGGTTGCGCAAATCTGCAAGATGCTGCCGTAATAAAACCTCTCTGGCCGCCTCGTCCTCACTTGCCAGCGCGCGCTCATAAGCGCTCAGAGTAACCTTCGCATCAACAATGACATCCTTACCCTCGGGCAGTCGAATCAGTACGTCAGGGCGTTTGAGTTGGCCATCCTCATCACGGGCAGAAAACTGCACAAAATATTCGTGGTCTTTGCGTAACCCAGAGTCTTCGAGAACCCGCTCCAGTACTAACTCACCCCAATTACCCTGCAGTTTTTTGTCGCCCTTCAATGCCTTGGTAAGATTTTCAGCTTCCGCATTAATTCGCTCACTGGCCTTTTGCAGATTTTGCATTTCGGTAAGCAACGAGGCGCGCTCTTTGACATCGCTTTTGTGGACTTCCTCNACGCGCTGTTTGAATTCCCCTATCTGCTCCCGAAATGGCTTCAGCATGAGCTGCAGACTTTGCTGTTGCTTAGTCTCCTGCTGATCCAGCACTTGTTTGGCCAGCAGCTCAAACTCTTTCTTCAGCAACGCGCTGTTTTGCACGAATACAGCTTCCTTTTCGGCAAAGCTTTTCTGCATTTCATTCATCCGCGCTTGCGAGGCTGCAAAATCCGCTTGGAACGTGGCTAACTGGGCCTCTGATTCACGCAATTGTTGAGCCTGCTCTACTCGCTGTTGACTCTGCATCTCTATCTGCGCCGTTAAACCTGCATTGCGCTGAGAAATATCTGATAGCTGTTCGGCATGTTGCGCCTTGAGCACAGCTGATTCCTGCGCCGCCTCAGCGAGTCCTTGTGCATGAACTTGCTGCAGTTTTTGTCGCCATTTCCCAGCATTAATGTAATGACCCAGCCCCCACCCCACAGCGCCACCACATAGTGTCGCTAGGAGCATCCATGGTAGAGCGGCTGAGGCCGAAAAAACTTCAAACATGGCTTTTTAAAAAGTAATAGTAGGCCTTAAGCCTACCCGTTGCGGCGGCGAATTCCGAGATGATTCCGCATCATCAACGACGTTCGATTGCGATCAATGACAGCGCGTCAAGCACATGCAAAAATGGGCTAGATTATGATCATTTGGCAAAGTGGAGGACGAGGTGGAGAAAAAGAAAATAGGCATTCAGTTGCCNCGCCAAGCAAACCCGGAAGCAGTAAAGATCCGCTACGCTTTAGAGCTAGAGGCCCTCGAACCATATGCCGAAATCATTGAAATAGACGCTGCTACGCCAGAAGAGTTTGCTGAGGGCGTAAAAGACATGGACGCCATCATTACCTCTTGGGGCTTTCGCCTCGACGCGGCATTAATCAGCAAACTCAATCATTGTGTGGTTATCGGTATCGGCAGCGTTGGCGTGGACATGGTCGACATCGAAGCCGCTACCGCGGCTGGAATCGTAGTCACCAATGTCCCAGACGTTTTTATCGAAGAAGTGGCGGATCACGCCATGATGCTGCTTCTAGCAAGCGCAAGACGCATGAAAACAATGGCGCAAATCGCCGCGGATGGGAAATGGTGGTCTGGCCGACCAATGCTCGACAAAATACCGCGCCTAATGGGGCAAACCTTAGGCCTATACGCATTCGGCAACGTAGCTCGTTGCACGGCNAGACGNGCTCAAGCGTTCGGTATGCGCGTNATTGCTCACGACCCTTATGTAAGCGAATTGACGCTTTCCGAGGCCGGTGTTGAACCGGTGAGTCTGCACGAGCTTTTTGAGCGCTCTGACTATCTTTCATTGCATGCCCCTCACAACAAAGAGACCCACCATGCCGTAAATGCTCAGACCCTGGCGCTGATGCAACCGCATGCCGTAATCGTCAACACCGCNCGCGGACCTNTGATCGATGAATCAGCCTTAGTTACGGCANTAAACTCTGGAACGATTGCCGCAGCAGGCCTTGATGTACTTGAGCAAGAACCGCCAGCACCCGATAACCCTTTATTGTCTTTAGAGAACGTCTTAATCAGNCCNCACGTAGCGTCTGCGACAACCCGAATGCGGCCAGAAACTCGCCGCCGAGTCGGCAGAGAAGTCGCACTCGTGNTGCAGAACAAATGGCCAATGAGTTGCGTAAATCCTACGGTCTTGCCTAGGGCACCTCTTGAGCGTTGGCAACCCTATCCAATGAATCGAGGGCCGAATCGCTAACCTGCGATTAAACAACACCTTGAAGAGTAATTAATGAGTTGGTTCAACTTAAAACTAGAACCACTTGCAAGGACTAGTTTTCGCTGGGAAAAGCTCACTGAGTGCAGCTTTCCTATCACATTAGTCCTGCTGGAAGGAGGTGTGGTCGGCGTGATTGCGGCTAAGATTTACCAGGTCAGCCCGNTAACCCTCGCAATCATAAGCGCCGCGCCGATGTTCGCTAACCTGTCCAGTTTTGCCTGGAATCGAGTTGCCTCTGGACGACCCAAAGTTGGCTTAGCGTGCCTGCTGCAGATTGGCATTCTGCTGTGCGTGCTGGCAGTCGCAATTGCCCCAATTAACGAACTAGGCGCAATTGTATTAGTCGCCAGCATGATTGTTTCAAGAATCTTGGTCGCCGGGTTAGTGACGGTTCGCAGCGTTATATGGAGCCTTAACTACGCTCGCAGTAAACGCGCTCAAGCCACAGGCCAACTGCAAATGATTGCGAGCTTAGTCACGGTAATCATCGCGTCCATCGTTGGCCCGATTCTGGATCGTCACCCAGACGGTATGCCCTGGCTGTACGTCATGGGTGTCGCNACGGGATTAATTGGGATCGGTTTGTTTCGTCGTGTCACGGTAATCGGTGAGTCAGAGCATATTCGTAAAGAATCTGAAGCCAACAACCAGCGCCAGCAATCGGTGAGCTTCACGACGATACTTCGTCAGGACCGAAGATTTGCGAAATATCAAATGTCGATGTTCGCTGCTGGCTTTGGCAACATGCTCATCGAGGCGCCACTTATTCTGCTAATCACCCGAGAGCTTGCAGCGTCTTACTCAACATCGATCGCGCTGACAATGGTTATCCCTTTCACGATAAGCCTTATGTCATTGCCTTTGTGGGCCCGCTATCTGGACCGCGTTCATGTCGCACAATTTCGTGCCCGCCAAAGCCTCCTGTGGGTCATAGCGCTGATCCTGACAATGCTTGGAGCGATGTTNGGCTCTATTTTTTGGCTTGCTATCAGCCGCGTTGTTATGGGGGTTGCAAGAGGCGGTGGCACTCTGGCTTGGCAGTTGGGACACAATGACTTTGCTCGCCCCGACCAACTTTCAGCCTACATGGGCATTCATGTGACTTTGACTGGAGTGAGAGGCGCTATCGCACCGCTGTTAGGCATGCTGTTGTACAGCAANTTGGGCGGTATCAGCGGNGATGGTGCATGGGTNTTCGCACTAGCAGCGTTTATCTGCGGCCTGTCCGGGCTGGGTTTCAATCGCCTGTATCGACAAATGAAACGNGACGGCAGCATTAAACTGGCGTCGCCAACCCAATAAAAAAGCCGGAACTCGTCCGGCTTTTTATACCCAATATCTTGGAATTTATTTCTCGGTTGGGTCTTTGCCATCCCTTGGCGCGCCAGTTCCCGAAGAGCCCATAAACACCTTGCGTCCATCGGCAAGCGTCACGTCTCTACCATTGGCCCGATTAGACCGGTCTTTTGACTGGTAACCATCNACGATAATAAACGTGCCAGGAGTTAGCGAGCGTCGATTCAAACCGCGCCGCAATAGCGTGTTCGGCGTACCGCCCTCGACCATCCAGCTTTCCTTTTCNCCCTCTTCGTTCGTGTGCTCCAAGTGAATCCACGCATGCGGATTAACCCATTCAACCTTAGTCACTGGCCCACGTAANATTAACGGTCGGTTAGGGTCAAACTCAGCACCAAAAGCGTGATGAGCCGAGACATTGAGTGTCGCAACCGAACCAACAGCAGCAGCTACTACTCCGATCCCGACAGCGANCTTGCCGAATTTGCCGATTTTCGTTTGATTCATCCAACTTCTCCGATAGCGTTTTCCGTAATTCTATTCGCTCACGTNCCTAATCATAACCGATCATACAAGATTTGCATGCTCGCTCAGTTGGACTCAAGTTTAGCCTGAACATCCGCCTCCAGAATGCGGGCTCCTCGCATTATGTTGCCAAACGAATAATTCCCCTCATGACAGGCGTANTCGTACACCTTTTCATCCGTTTCCGGCCAAGGATATTCTCCGCCCCAAGATTGACTCCATACTGTCGGGTCACTNACCACAAAGCTGTAACTTAAGGTCTTATCATCTAGCCGAGTGAATCTTTCTGTGACCTGCAGATTCTGGTCTGCCCCATATAGCGCCGGCTGCTGGGTAAAATTCCTTGTCTCGACAACAAGGGTATCGCCTTCCCAATACCCAACCGAGTCGCCCATCCACGTNCGTATATGATCTGGTCTGTGTTCACTATTAAGGCGAATAACTCGTGCATCATGGACCATCTCCGCAAGAATCATAATGCTATCTTCTGTTTGAACTATCCGCTTTAAGTTATTGTAAAGCGTCGGAAACATTGGTGGCCCCGCAACGGGTCCGAAGCCTAAAATGCAGCGTTCCGCCAANGGTCTNTGCTCCATATTATCGTATGGCCCAGACCCCTCGCCTTGCTCGTTCAACCACCAAGCTGTTCCAGAATTACTCCTCCGATTACCTCTTAACTGAGCGAATTTCGCTTTTGCTTCGTTAGTCAACTCTGGTCTACGGCCATTTTCGGGCTGAGTTAAGATAGAGGTGCGAAATTTCCCATCCAGCGCAAACGCGTTGTCGCCGTTGTCGATCCAAAAAGTGTTGTAACCGCCCACATTACCGGCTGCACCAGCGGATCCGTCGCCACCCGCCGGTGGCGCACCTCGGTTGGGGTCGCTTTTGTTGCTTCGCTCGGTTTTGGCAGCCGCATCGTCACGGCGAATTTTTTCTGCTTCCTCTCGNGTCAAAAAACGCTTGTTCCCAAACATCTTAGGGCGCTCAAGAGGCGTCAGCGTTGCGACGTTGTATGTTCCGGTGAGATCAACTTCCGCATGCCCGTAAGCCCCGAAACTCAGCGCCGCAAATACCGTTAGCGCTGACGTTAAGCCGGCCAGTAGAGGCAGCTTTGTGTTGGCTCGCAGTTCCATTTTACTGCTACCGCGGCAACGGATTTCGCCGCCACTCGCCGTACATCAACTCTTCAACAAACTCGACGCAACGAAACTCCATCAACTGCGCATTGTCTTCCATGCGGCGATACAGGGGCATACTTATAGTCCATGGCTCGGTAAACGTTTCTGGATCTTCAATGGTNGCTTCATATTGCAAATGATATGGACTCATCGGAGTGTAGCGCTCGGTCACTTTCATTTTGTCGCTGTGGTGGTTGCCCGCTCGATCGAACCAAGTNGANTCGTATTGACCCGTCACCTCGACCACCAGCGTATCGCCCTCCCAGCGACCTGCTGACCAACCCATCCAGCTGTCCACTGGCGCCTCGCCTGGATCTTCCATATACACTTCTCGCACAGCACCCGCGTACTGATAGGCCATAAAGACTGAGTCAGCGCTTTGAAAGATCTGAAACGGTTGGGGCATATAAGTAGCGCGCGGAATGCCAGGCAAAAAGCACTTAACTTCGGGGTCTCGATCGATCCAATTCGCCTTGTTTTCCTGCTTTTTTGCNAGTGCTTCAGGCGTGTACGGAATTTTTCCGTCAACAACCACACCCAACCCTGGCGGCACAGAGGCAACCGCGCCCAAGTACATTGTTTTAACCGTCGGCAGGGGACCATGAGGACCTTCTCGAAGTTGCATAGAGTGACTTGCTGTATGCATTTCAATGTCATAGTTGGCGGTATTTAAGGCCTGCCAAATTCCATTGAGATCTGGGTGTACGCCACCTGGTCCACGCGGAGCTTTGTATTCTGCGGCTTGAGCCGACAGGGCGAAAAACACGAGTGCGGCAATTATTGTTNTAAAAGAAACCATGGAACTCTCCTACCCTGAAANGTCAAGATCGTCCCATTAGGTTTCAGACAGGTCAAGACTCGACATCTACGCATTTATTTGATCGGCTAAAATAGACACAGCGAATCCTTTTGCCCATTCTTGGCGTTGGGTGGATAGAACATCAACTGCATAGGGGGTCGGTATGGCAAGCGATCAACAAACAGACAACGACATAGCCGAAATTAGAGCAGCAGTCCGGCAGCTGTGCGACAAATTCGGTGAAGATTATTGGNTGCAGATGGACCGTGAAAACGGCTATCCCGCCGAATTCGTGTCGGAACTCACGAGCTCTGGCTATCTTGGCGTGCTTATNCCGGAGCAATACGGCGGGGCTGGTCTTGGTGTACTTGAAGCGTCTGCCGTGATGGAGGAAATCTGTCGATCTGGCGCACATGCCGGAGTTTGCCATGCGCAAATGTACGTTATGGGTTCGGTATTGCGGCACGGCAGCGATGAACAGAAAAGCCGTTACCTACCAAAAATCGCCAGCGGCGAATTGCGTTTGCAAAGCTTTGGCGTGACGGAACCTACGACCGGNACAGACACCACGAGCCTGAAAACAACCGCAAAAAAACAGGGCGATCAGTACATTATCAACGGCCAGAAAGTCTGGATCAGTCGGATTCAGCACTCGGANCTGATGCTANTGCTNGCACGAACAACCGATAAAAGCGAGGTGGCGAAAAAAACTGACGGGCTGTCAACTTTCATCATCGACGTCAAAGCCGCCGAGGGCAATGGGTTAACCATTCGCCCCATCGAGTCGATGATTAACCACCACTCCTGCGAATTATTCTTCGATGATTTAGCAATACCCGCAGAGAATCTGTTGGGCCAAGAAGGTAAGGGCTTTAAAGTAATTCTAGATGGCATGAACGCCGAGCGTGTTCTCATCGCGGCAGAGTGTGTCGGCGACGGACGGTATTTCATTGATAAAGCATCTGCTTACGCCTCGGACCGAGTCGTCTTCAATCGCCCGATCGGCGCCAATCAGGGCGTGCAGTTCCCCATAGCCCGGGCATATACGCAAGTAGAGGCCGCAGGGTTAATGGTCGAGAAAGCGGCTAAAATGTTTGATGCAGGGCTGCCCTGTGGCGCCGAGGCAAATATGGCGAAAATGCTTGCTTCTGAAGCCTCGTGGGCTGCAGGCGATGTGTGCATGCAAACGCATGGCGGCTTTGCCTTCGCGAAGGAATACCATATCGAGCGGAAATTTAGAGAGACCAGGCTTTATCAAATTGCCCCAATCTCTACCAACTTAATCTTGAGCTATGTAGCGGAGCATGTTCTAGGCATGCCTCGGTCTTACTAGTAAACTGACAACCTAACTGAGGGGGAAAATAATGGGAAATCTCGACGACAAAGTCGCCATAGTAACAGGTGCTGGTGGCGGACTCGGACGTGCTCATGCGCTATTGCTGGCTCAGGAGGGCGCGTCGGTAGTGGTNAATGATCTTGGNGGTTCGCGCGACGGGACTGGCAGCGGGCAAAGTATGGCCGACACCGTTGTCGAGGAAATCATCGCCGCAGGCGGTAAGGCCGTCGCAAACTATGGTTCAGTCACCGACGACGACGCTGCACAGTCCATGGTTAAAACCGCTTTGGACACCTATGGTCGCATCGATATCTTGGTCAACAATGCAGGCATATTGCGCGACCGNTCATTCAAAAATATGACCGACGCNGAGTGGGACGCGGTAATCGACGTGCATTTACGTGGTGCCTATTTGGCGACCAAGCATGTCTGGGCAGCGCTGCTCGAACAAGGACAAGGTGGGCGCATCATAATGACCAGCTCCACCTCCGGCTTAATTGGTAACTTTGGACAAACGAACTATGGCGCTGCTAAAGCTGGTCTAGCCGGATTTATGCGAGTACTCGCACTTGAGGGCATGAAATACGGCATCACGGTCAACGTCTTGGCTCCGGCAGCACTGTCGCGTATGACTGAAGATCTGATGCCGGACACACCGGAACTTGCCGAGGCTATGGCTCCTGAGAAAGTATCGCCAACCGTGGCCTGGCTGTGTACGGATGAAGCAAATTCAGTAACGGGCAGACAGTTTTGCGTCAGTGGCAACCGCACCACCCTTCTCTCGTGGCAAACAGATGTCATTGCAGAGAAAGACGCTATGGCTGAACCATGGTCCGTGGACGAGATCGGCGAAAAAATCCTGCAATCGATGCCCCAATGGCCACGGCTGTTAAAACCTAACGAGGTTTAATCATAGCCTTCTTGACCAGAACAAAATAAAGCATCGCAGGCTGAAAAGATGAAGCTAACTGACATTGAGCCGTTCAAGCAAATAAGAAAACGGTTTAATAGACGAGATTTCAAAAAACGTCTAACTAAACTTGAGTTGTTCACAGAGGTAATTCCAGACGGCGTCGTCTTGCTGGACGAGCGTTACTTAATAGTTGCAGCTAACGACTCCGCCCAGCGACTACTTGGCCTGCCCGATGGCGCCATAGGCGAGCCATTCGAGGAGCACGTGAAAGTTCCACGTTTGAGAAACTATATGCGCAGCGAGTCCGCAAATAAGGAGCCTTTAGAGTTCACATCGCCGATACAAAAAGACTCTGTCTTAGAGTCTCGGGTGTTCGATGTAGATCAAAGATCCAGAGCGATGATCATTCGCGACATAACAACTTTAAATCGGCTNCTTACGATGAGGCAGAGCTTTGTAGCGAACGTATCGCATGAACTGAGAACGCCTCTTACTGTAGTGAAGGGCTACCTCGAGGCAATGACCGATCCAGAATCGGGTGATGATTTACGACTTGGGTTAATAGAAAAATTAGTCGCACCCGTTACCCGAATGGAATCGCTGGTCCAGGATTTGCTTTTGCTTACCCGGCTAGAATCTAACCCTGTTCCTCCGGATATGCACGAAGTAGATATGGCCTCTTTGATCCGGAATGCAAACCATGAGGTTCAAGGCCTTTTGCGCAAAAAAGATACCCTCACAATTGATTGCAAAACAGATACAAAAATCTTTGGGCTCCCCACCGAGCTTCATTCCGTGTGTGTGAATCTAATTAGCAATGCTATTCGTTACAGTCCAGACGGAGCAAAAATCGTAGTCTCTTGGGAGGACGCGGAAGACAATAGGGCACGCTTGTCCGTGAAAGATCATGGTTTAGGAATAGCTAAGGAGCATCTTGATAGAATCACCGAACGATTCTATAGAGTTGATATGCAAGAGTCTCGAGGGCGGGGAGGCACAGGGCTTGGGCTAGCTATCGTGAAACACGTGTTGCGGCGGCACAACTCAGAACTGAAGGTAAGGAGTGAAATAAATCAGGGAAGTCTGTTTTTTTGCGAGTTCGAAGCAATAGAGGGAAGCTTGAGGAGATGACAGAAGCCAACGACCAAGGGAAAGCTAAAAAAGCCAGAGTAGTATTGATTGAGGACGAAGAAGACATAAAAGACCTCATCATTTTCTCAATCGAAAACTCTCAATGCGCCGTCATTCATTTCGATAACGCCGAGGAAGCTTTTGTTCAAATCGAGAAAGAAAGACCCAACCTGATCATCGTTGATTGGATGCTCCCTGGGATGGATGGCATAGACCTAACGAAACATATTAGGAAAATAAAATCGCCTCAGCGAACACCCATTATTATGCTTACGGCGAGGGACGAAGAAGCAGATCGAGAGCGGGCGTTCGAAGCAGGCGTAGATCGTTACATCACCAAGCCCTTCTCACCCAAGCAACTACGCCATGAGATAGAAGAATTATTGCGTGACGCGCCTAGATGCTGAAATCAGGAGCTGCAATTCAAGGAATCAGACCGTCAGGATCGCATTGAGGCAAAGTTCACCTGACCTGATAAGTCTTTAGCACCGAAATCCTAGGGATTGCAAGCGCGTCGCTAACAATTAACCCCAACCCATCCTCGGCAGCATACGNACCAACGAGCCAGAGGGAACTAGCAAGGCCAGTCGATTTGCGATCTACCGTGAATACTAATCCTCTACTGGCAAGCAAACCTAGAAAGGCCCACTTGACGCTCATGGGCATATAGCTCAATTCCTTGAAAACTAGATATGTGGTCCAAAGCAGAATGTCGACCATAGCCGCGACTTTTGCATTTGCGACGCTTTAGACTCTGGTTTTGGACCTATATTTTCCTGGAGCCGCAGATTTTCTGGTTTCGAGTTGTTAGGCTATACACTTGCCGTNGTCGGAATTTGTAATTGAGCGATAGAAATACGACCACTTCACAACTTGCAGCGCTCGATCTAGGCTCAAACAGCTTTCATCTCTTAATTGCGCTCGAAGATCGGGGCCGAATTCAAGTTATCGATAAATATAAAGAAATGGTCCGCCTTGGCGAGGGATTGACCTCGACTAATCATCTCGACCCCGTTGTGGAACACCGCGCGATTCAGTGTTTGGAACGTATGTCGGAGCGCTTACGATCCGTTGATAGTGGAAGTGTTCGTGTGGTAGGTACCAATACACTTCGTCGACTATCAAAAAATAATCAGTTTGTAGCCCTAGCTGAACAGGTATTGGGCCACCCTATTGAGATCATTTCTGGTCGGGAAGAAGCTAGGCTGATCTACTCGGGCGTTTCCCATGACCTCGGTGATAATACCAGGCGTCAGTTGGTCATCGATATCGGTGGGGGAAGTACGGAACTTATCGTTGGTGAGAATTTCGCGCCACAGACCCTCGAGAGCCTGCACATGGGCTGTGTGTCCATGACCAATAAGCACTTTAAGAATAATCCCAGTTTGGAAGAAGCATTTCTTAATGCCATCGTCGACGCCTTAGTAGAATTAGAGCCTATCGCACAGACTTATCGGCAAGCTGGTTGGAATCAAGTTGTTGGCGCATCTGGAACCATTAATGGTGTTGTTTCTGTGCAAAACGCAATGGACTTAGGCACCCAGATTACCCNCNGTTCTTTACNGGCGATACGTCGNGAAATTATCAGGCTTAGCGACGTGAGCCTTTTGCCTGGTTTANNTGTGGCGCGGGCCGATGTTTTTGCAGGCGGCTTAGCAATATTGATCGCGATATTCGAAACTTTTGATATTACCTCTATGGAAGCCTCCCAAAGCGCCCTTCGTGAGGGAGTCATTCTCGATTTGGTAGGACGAAAGCGAGATTCGGATATTAGAGATCACACGGTTTCCGATTTGTGTATCCGGTTTAACGTCGATGCAGGGCAAGCGAGTAGAGTGAAACAAACAGCGACCAATTTTTTTGATCAAATCAAAGGTGATTGGGGCCTGGACATTAAGGCGCGGAGACGCCTGTTGGGCTGGGCGGCTAATTTGCATGAAATCGGGATGGACATCTCGCATAACAAATACCACAGGCACGGTAGTTATCTGTTGTCCTATATGGACATGCCCGGGTTTTCTAGAACTGAGCAAGCCCAAATTGCCATTTTAGTCGGGATGCACCGGCGTAGGCTAAATCCAGAAACTTTCGAAAATGGCCCTCCCTGGATCATCAAACTTGGCGTACTGCTGCGTTTGGCTGCAGTGATTCATCGGCATAGGGACACTACGATAGACACGTCCATGCGCGTCTTTGATGACACGGAGTGCGAGCCTGCTGGCATTCAGCTATCGATTGATAAAACTTATTTGGAGCGACACCCGCTGACAGAGCTAGATTTAGAAAGCGAGGTTGAATTATTAGCGTCGATAGGGGTCCGATTTCGCCTAAAAGCCAAGACCTGACCGACGGATTACGGGTGTTCGGATAGTTCGACCAGTAGCCGTTTCTGGGCCGAGTGATGTTTGCCGCTTTTTTTGGACTTTCGGTAGCGACCGTCACTGGATAGTTCCCAAGACAATACGTTGTCATCCAAGTAATTGCTAATTGCTTCTTGGTAAACGCGTTTAGCGAGGTCCGGATCGCGCAGTGGAAAGCACGCTTCGATGCGCNGGAAAAAATTTCGCTCCATCCAATCGGCACTAGACAAGAAAACTTCCCGCTCTTCTGCAACACCGAAACAAAACACTCGCATATGCTCCAAAAAGCGTCCCACCACTGAGCGCACNTGGATATTTTCGGATACGCCTTTAACGCCAGGTCGCAGGCAACACACGCCTCGCACGATAAGATCGATGTGTACTCCGGCTTGTGATGCCTTATACAAGGCTTCGATTANCTGCTGCTCGGTCAAGCCGTTCATCTTAGCCTGGATCAACGCAGGCTGGCCCTGCAGTGCTTTTTGCCGCTGTGCTTCTATGAGTTCTAAAANGCCAGAATGAAGCGTAAAAGGGCTCTGCAGTAGTGTCTTCAACTTGCCCGGNTTACCCAGCGCTGCAACTTGCTGAAAAATCTTTTGCACATCTTGGCCAAGCTCCTGATCGCTAGAGAGCAATCCGAAATCNGTGTAGGCTCGAGAAGTGCCTGCGTGATAATTGCCTGTGCCCAAGTGCACGTAGCGCACTAGGCGACGGCCCTCTCGGCGAATAATCATGCACATTTTGGCATGGGTCTTATGCCCGACCACGCCGTAAACCACCTGCGCCCCTGCAGCTTGCAAAGCATTCGCCAATTCTATATTCGCTGCTTCGTCAAAACGTGCGCGCAGCTCTATAACCACCGTAACATCCTTCCCAGCGCGAGCGGCTTTTAGCAGTGCCTCGGCAACTGCGGAGACAGTGCCAGTGCGATAAAGGGTCTGACGGATAGATACTACCCGGGGATCCCGTGCTGCTTGATTGAGCATTTCCACGAACGGCGCNAACGACTCAAACGGGTGGTGTATTAGGATATCGCCCTGGCTTATTGTTTCGAAAATATTCTCGCTGTGACGCAGTTTCTCAGGTACTGATGGCCGAAAACCTGGGAATTTAAGGTCAGCTCGCTCAACAAGCTCAGGGATAGCCTCTAGTCGGCCGAGATTAACGGGGCCGTTACAGTAGTACAGGTCTTGTTCGCCTAATTCAAACTGGTCGAGCAAGAATTCTGATACCTCGGCTGGACAATCGATCGCTACCTCCAAACGCACCGCGTCGCCAAAACGCCGAGACGACAACTCGCCCTCGAGTGCTAACAGAAGATCATCAACGGCTTCTTCGTCAACAAACAAGTCACTGTTTCGAGTAACACGAAATTGATGACAGCCTGTGGCCTTCATCCCAAGAAATAAGTCCGAAACGAAATATCTAACGATTGATGTAAGCAGAACAAAGCAGCGTTCTCCGCCGCTAAGGTTCGCGGGCAACTCGACAATCCGCGGCAGCGAACGCGGCGCTTGAACCACGGCCCGACGACTGTCGCGACCGAAGGCATCGCGTCCTTCCAGAGTTACTA
>PAFJ01000045.1 GCA_002704325.1 Gammaproteobacteria bacterium
CGTTCTCAGGTGCGGGCTGTGTCCAACATCTGCACTTTTCCAACGCCAGCCGTTGCGTCTATCCTGTAAAGAACTCAAACGCGAGGGAGCTACGATGTCCCCCTTTTCCAGAGTCGGCCAGCGGATCAGAAAGACCGTGCGAGAGCGCCTTGTCGCGACAGGTAGGGGATGTCTGTTGGCGTTGTGCTGGTTGGTGTCGCTGCCTGCGTATTCAGGTCCAGGCGCTGAGATGTATAACGAATTCCTTGAAAAGGGCATTATCTACCCTGACCAAGCATGGCAAGACTACGTCACTGAGGTCGGCGAGCGGTTGCTGGCGCAATCGCCTCATGCTGGGCGTGCGTATACCTTTGTGGTGGTGGATCAGCCGGTTGTTAATGCTTGGGCGACGCCAGACGCCTATATATTTGTAACCCGGGGTATTCTTGCATTCTTCAATAGCGAGGACGAACTTGCAGCGGTCTTAGGGCATGAAATCGGTCACGTTGTTGGGGCGCACTCGCGCAGTGCCGTGAGCAAGCAACGTTTGGGCAAAGTACTGGGTGTTGTCGGTGCTTTGGCAACGGGTTCGTCGTCGACCATTAATTTGGCTAATGCGGTAACTCAAACAGCCATCGCTGGGTACGGGCGTAAGCAAGAATTAGAGGCGGATAGATTTGGCGCTGAGGTGGTGCTGAAAACCGGCTACAACCCGACCGCGCTGCTAGACAGCATTCAGATGTTGCGTGACCACGATAACTATCAGAAGGCGGTCAACAATAGGCCCACCGTTTATCACGGTATGCTCGGCAGTCACCCGGCACATCAGAAGCGACTATATGAATTGGTCGGACAATCCCAACACTTGGCTCCGAAGCAATTAAATGAGCCGCTGCGCGACTTCCACGAGATGCTTGATGGGCTGCGTTTCGGCGATGACAGTGCGACAGGCGTCGTTAAAGACGGTGTCTATTACCATGGTGCGCTGCGCCTGAGCATCGCGTTTCCTAAGGATTGGGATATTCGGGCTACCCCGACAGAGGTGTTTGCTCGCAGCGATAAAGACGCTGCTCGGATGAGCGCTCGCAGAACCGCGCTGCCTACCGAAGAACAGACGCCGCAAGAATATCTAACAGAGACCTTGAAGCGGGACGATCTAGAGGAAGGGGAATCCATTCAGGTGGGCGCGTATTCAGGCTATATCGCTTCCATTAAGGTAACGGATGAGAAAAAAGCGTTGCGAAAAATTGCGGTGCTTTACAAAGACGGTGGGGTTTACGTGTTCAACGGGGAGATCGATAAGCCGGGTTCGCCGGAGCAGTTTGCAAAGGACTTTGAGGACATGGTGATGTCGGTGCGAGCTATGACAGCGGACGATCTGCGACTGATCAACAAACAGCAACTGCATTTAGTTATGGCAAATCCGGGCGATACCTACGCAAAATTATCCCGCACCGTGCCGATTCGACAGAATGCCGAGCAGTTGCTGAGGGTAATGAATGGACATTATCCTAATGGCGAACCCAGAGCCGGTGATTTGATTAAATTAGTGCGCTAGAGCTACGGCCTAGAAAAGATCGACCGCCTTGATGTTTTCCTCGGCGGCGCTGTTGCCGTCCGCACTGCTAGGTACTTTTGGCGCCTGTTCGGCAAAAAAGAATTCGAAGATGGCGTTTCGATCATCCGGAGGGGCTGCTTGCCCGGTCTGCGGGTCAATTTTCATAGTCGTTATGCCGGGCGGTTGATAAACACTAGCTGTTTCGCTTTCTGCTAGGGCGTCCCGCATAAAGTCGATCCATATCGGGAGTGGGGTGTTGGATCCATAGGCATTAGCGCCGAGCGGAGCTTGGTCACTAAACCCAACCCAGACGCTCGCTACCAGATCTTTGTTGTAGCCATTAAACCAAGTGTCTTCTGCGTCATTCGTAGTGCCGGTCTTGCCGGCTAAGTCATCACGTCCAAGACCTCTGGCTCGGCGACCGGTGCCGCGTTTGATCACATCTTTGAGCATTGAGTCCATAATGAAGGCGTTACGTTCATCGATGACCTTAGGCGCAGGAATGATTTCTCTTAAATCATTTTCGGTTGATAAATCGGTGGCGAACTCTTCGAGTCCAGAGGGTTCTGCAAAGGTATCCGTTGGACTGACAGCAGTCGCAAATTTAGTTACTGGCTGCTCGTCCAGCGGGCAGTCCCGACATACCTCAATCCTTTCTGGTCGATAGATAGTGTCGCCTTGCTGGTCAACAATTCGATCAATGACATTTACATTTACCAAGTGGCCGCCGTTTGCGATTACCGCATAGGCTCGAGCCATGTCNATAGGCGCTACAGTCATTGTGCCGCCGCCAATTGCTAATTGGGTATTGCGTGGGAAACTGCGCGTATCAAAACCAAAATTCCCNACATGCTCGAGCATTTTGCCNGCNCCAATCTTCAGCAGNACGCGCATGGANACCAAATTAATAGAGCGATAGAGCGCTTCGCGCAGGCGGGTTGGGCCGTTGTACCGATTGTTATCGTTTTCCGGACGATATTGNGATTCTAGGTTGGCGTCATCAAATACCAAAGGTGCGTCGAGAAAAACGTCGGCGGCGTTAACGCCATTAGCCAGTGCTGCGGAATAAATGAACGGCTTGAACCCNGAACCGGGCTGCCTTGCGGCCTGCAGCGCATGATTGTACTGATTGCGATAGAAGTCGAACCCTCCAACGAGCGCTTTAATGCTCCCGGACTTTGGGTCCATGGCCACCACAGCGCCCTGAATATCGGGCAGTTGAGCGAGACGCCAAACGCGATCGCCATTTTTGCTTACCGACTCGATGCGCACTATGTCGCCAACNGCAAGCACAGTAGTAAAGTCGCTGACAGCTGNCCCGCGTGTGTCTACGTCGATATANGTTCTGGCCCAGCGCGCGTCTTTGCGGGTNAGAGTGTGCTGNTGCGCGTCTGCCGTGACGACCGTTGCGGTCTCGTTGTCAATTGCAGCAACAAAGGCAGGCACCAGTTCGCCATAAGCTCTGGCGCCATCTAATGCTGTTTTGGCAACGTCTTCTGGCACCGATATTTGTATTGAAATATCGCCGCTGACAGGGTCTGTGTGCTCGCTTAGGCTGATCCGATTCAGCAGTTGTCGGTCAATGCGCCCTTCAACGCCCCGGTATCCGTGGCTGCGGTCATAGTTCTTAAGTCCACGTTGCAGGGCTCTAATTGCGGCTTGTTGCAAGGTGCTGTCGATGGTGGTGTGTACTTCGTAGCCACCGGTGTATAAATCGTCGACTAGTACGACAGCTTGCTGCCGAATCCATTCGCCTACGTAGGGACTAGCTACATCGACGCTGCGAGCAAACACCTGAGCGGTGATTGGTTGTTGCTTGGCTTCTTGGTATTGGGCAGCCGTGATCGAACCTTGGTCAAGCATCAGTGCAAGGACGACGTTGCGTCGTCGCAGTGCCCACTCTGGCCCATTAATTGGATTCCCCGCCTCGGGTCGCTGGGGGATGCCAGCAAGCATGGCAAGCTGAGCCAAATTCAATTGATCCAGCGACTTGCCATAATAAGTAAGGGCTGCGGCCTCGGCCCCATAGGCTCTTTTGCCAAATGGCACGAGATTAATATACAGCTCGAGGATGTCGTCCTTACTCAACTCGCGCTCGATTTTGAGCGCCAAGAGCATTTCTTTAAATTTTCTTAGAAAACGTCGCTCTAAGGTAAAAGATACGTTGCGCGCCAGCTGCATAGTGATGGTGCTGGCGCCACCGACGGAATTGTCTTGACCCATTAGGCTGCCCAGCAGCTGCAGGATATCGTTACTCAGCGATATGAAATCGATGCCTTGGTGTTCGTAAAAGCGCTTATCTTCAGTATCGAGTAATGCGTTGATAAAGTGATCTGGCACTTGCGTAAGTTTAATTGGGATAAGTCGACGTTCCCCGAATTCAGCGATCAGTGCGCCGTCAGCCGAATAAACTCTTAGAGGCTGTTGAAGCTTAACGTTGCGGTACGTGGCCGCTGCGGGTGTTTGTGGGTCTAGGTACAAATAAATACCAGCCAACCCAATAGTGATCGCGCATAGCGATGCCACTACAAAGCTTGTAATCGCGAGCAAAGGTTTACGGCGGCGTGTGATCACCCAACTGTCCAAAACAACAACCCGCGCATGATATCCCACGGAACTACGCCCGCAAGCGCCTTCGGGTTATCGGCTGACGATAAAAAGCGTTTTTTACTAATGGCTGTTGACGGTTAGCACCGCAATATCAGCGCAAAGTACAAAGAGCGTGGATGTATGCGTAAAGAGTACGGCGTTTTGGTGGGTTTAGATGTGCAGCCAAATTCCCTCAACCTAGTTGCTTTGGTGTCTGATGGAAAGTCGCTGCATCTTTCAGGCGCTGATCATCGGATATTGCCGGCTGGTGTTGTTGAGCAAGGCAATTGGCGCAATCGTGAGCTTATGTGCGAGGTTTTGCGTCAAGGTTGTGCGGCACTTGGCGCCTCAGTGAAATCGGTGGCGCTGAGCCTTTCGACAGATGCCGTCATCACCAGTGAACTCCTCCTCCCAAGCCGAGCATTTGTTCATCAGCAGTGCGCCGAGGTAAGCGACGCGGTAAAGCGATTAACGCCTTGGACATATTCGAATACCGCGGCAGATTGGTGGAGCTATGGCGATGGCCGGGCGCTGCTGGCGATGTGTCGTGTCGACACTCTTAACACCGCGCGTCGCTGCTTGCTTGAAGTCGGATTGCAACTTCGGCACGTCGAGCCAGAGTGCCAGAGTCACTGGCGGCTATTAGACAGACTCCGGCGTGAGCAATCGACGGAGCAGTCTGTGTTGATGTTGGTGAACGTCCAACCAGACCTGTTAAGCATGAGTGTTTTTTGTGCCGGAGCGTTGCATTTTAGCCAGAGCGTTAAATCTGAATATCGACGGGACGCTTCATTGCGCGAGCGGTTTGTGCTCGAAGAAGTGCAGGAAGCGCTGCGACAGGCCGAACTCGACACGGTCGCGGATGGACTTATCGCCGTTACAGGTGTGCTGGCAGACGAGTCATTGTGCGCCGTCTTGGGCAGCGCTTTTGCCGTGAGTGTCACTTTACTCTCCCCCCTCATGAGTACGCTTGGGATTACTCAAGAGTCACGATTGGGCTGTGGAGATTCAGAACCGTGCCTTGGGGTCGCTCTGGGTTGCGCGCTGTGGGGATTCAATGATTGATCTGGAGCTTTTGCATACATCGTTAATCAAACTCCAACGCCTGAGAATCTCAATTGGGGTATGCGCGCTGGTTGTTGCTGTTCTTGGTGGCTACGTGATCAGCGAAAGATCCAGTGCCTATCGTGCTTTGATCGCCGTGCTGCAACAGCAACATACGGCAGTTGCAAAAAAACAAAGGCAACGCGCGCANAATATTGACGCAGCCAAGCATGCTTTGCAGCAACANGGGATTGTGCAAATGCAGCAGCAACGCGTGATTCAAGTGCTCCGAGCTATNGGNCATACGGCAACGACAACAAGCTACTATACCGAGGCAACGACTGAAGGTGATCGTTGGCGGCTATACGGAAGAGCAAGCGATCAGTCGGAGGTTTTTCTTTTGATCGCCCAGTTGCGTCGGCTGCTGCCCGACAATGTTGTGACGCTCGTGGAGATTTCGGGCGAAGCTGCTGCAGAGCTGCAGGCAAGCGTCGTGACGTTCGAGATTGTTACTCGGCCAGTCATTGGATAGGCCTCTAAGTGGACATCAACAAAGCACTCGTATTTGGGTTATTCACCCACCCACTGGCGCCGCTGGTAGGCTGCCCGTTGATTCTAATCGGGCTTTACGCGTGGTTTTTGCAGCCGCTAATGACTGAGCATTGGCAGTTAGCGAATCAGTTGAAAGCCCCTACCGCTCCAATAGAGTGGCCGCAGCCGCCACACGATGAGCAGCTTTATGTCTTTGATGTGTTTGCCGATGTTATTCCCTGGATCATGGAAAATGCGGCTCAATCTGGCTCAAGGGTTATAGCAATTGCCCAAACATCAGAGCAGGATGGTTTGTTGATCGACCTCCTTGGTGGCTTCCCGCAGCTCGCCACCTTCATTGAGCGTTCACTAAGCGGTACCAATTTATTGGTGCAATCGCCGTTGATAATCGCGCCCACTGCGCCCGCGGTCGCAGACTTGCGGGTGTCTTTGCATTTGGTTTTAGCGCCGGTCGCCTGTCTGAAGCAATGCAAAAAACAGCAGCTCGTGGCGCAACATACGCAGCCTTATCGTGACGGATTTGGCAGTTTACAGCCGTTCGCAGCCATGTCCGGCGGGCATGTTCTGCAAGAGCAATCCGTGCAACAACTACTGTGGGTTGGGCGGTTAATTCTAATGGCGGACAACTATGAACTGGTGCGTATAAAAAATGGTGACGTATTGCTGGTTGCGTCGGAAAGTCTGATCGGCATCGAAGGCGTAACGGTCGAAGATCTTCCTGGCTGGACTGCTCATGAATAGGGTTAGTTTGAATGGCTATGGCCTGTTATTAGTAGTTGTTGCTTTGCTGCCAATTCAAAGCGCTGATTCCCAACCATTATCGATTCAATTTCAAGACATAGATGTTCGGCGCGCCTTGCAGATATTGGCTGAAAAAACCGAGCAGAATATTTTAGTCAGCGATGCCGTTTCGGGCCGGCTGTCTGTAAATTTACAGGAAGTAAGTTGGCGTCAGGCAATGGATCTGATTCTGCTTGCGCATAACCTCGCAGAACAGCGTATCGGTGAGGCACTGCTGATTGCGCCGGCTGAACAAATTGCCGCGGCGCAGCAGTCGCAGCTTCAACATTTAAAAGACCTCCAGCAAGTTAAACCCTTGAGCACGGCTTTACTGCAGGTGCGTTATGCCCAAGCCAGCGCCTTGGCGGAACTTATGGCGGGTAAGGGTAATCGGNTACTAACCAAAAGAGGNGGGGTTAGTGTTGATGAGAGGACCAATACGCTGGTGGTNACTGACGTTCCGGAACGGCTGGCGTGGGTTCGACAGACGCTAGAGCAGATTGATGTACCGTTGCGTCAGGTGCAGATTGAAGCCCGCATTGCCATTGTCAANCGAGCTTCGTCCGAGCAGTTCGGCTTTCGCTGGCGTGTAGACCGTTCGCAGGATGACGNTGCTGCGGTTGCTNGGGGTNTCAAACTTGAGGCAGGCGCGTTGGCCCAAGGTTTAGGTGTAGCGACANTTGGAATCACGCATGTCGGTGCGAGTGCTTGGCTCGATGCAGAGTTGTCAGCTCTCGCTGCAAAAGGTCAGGCCCGAGTACTGGCAAGACCGGGAATTATCACTTTAGACAACGCCACCGCGCTAATAGAGTCAGGTGTAGAGATTCCATATCAGGAAATCAGTACCAGTGGCGCGACGTCAACTTCGTTTAAAGAAGCTTCGCTGAGTTTAGAGGTGGTGCCGCAGATTACCCCGGACAATCGAATCATCATGGGGTTACAGATAAAGCAAGACACAGTGGGTCAAGTATTTAATGGAGTGCCTTCGATAAATACTAATCGAATGGAAACGCGTATTACCGTCGCTGATGGTCAGACGTTGGTACTTGGGGGCATTTTCCAGACAGACTTTAATCAGAGCACTACCCGCACGCCGCTCGTGAGTTCATTACCGATAATAGGCCGNATTTTCCGACACCGTATCGTGCGTGACGATCAGCAAGAATTGNTGGTATTTGTGACTCCNGTGATCATNCAGCCGTCTGATACNCAGCAATTGACCGCAAAAGTAGCGCCAGGNGCGCAATTTGATCGGGAGCTTCAAGCACAGCCGTAAAGACGATTTTATGCCAACTGCTATGCACTGACCTTTCAAAGCAGGCTGCTTCAAGCACAGCCGTAAAGACGATTTTATGCCAACTGCTATGCACTGACCTATCAAAGCAGTCTGCTTCAAGCNCAGCCGTAAAGACGATTTTNTGCCAACTGCTATGCACTGACCTATCAAAGCAGTACTGTTACCCCCCCATGAGCGCGCAAAATATATTCTTGATTGGTTTAATGGCCGTGGGCAAAAGCACGGTCGGACGCCGGTTGGCCAGCGTTTTAGGCTGCCCGTTCGTTGACTCGGATGAGGAAATCGAACGGCGCGCCGGTGCCGCGATATCTTGGATATTTGACGTAGAGGGCGAATCAGGTTTTAGAGATCGCGAGCAGCAAGTTATTGATGACCTTAGCCAACGCGAGGGTATTGTGCTTGCCACGGGTGGCGGTGTCGTATTGCGTAATGTGAATCGTCGTCGGCTCGCTGATCGAGGGTTGGTTGTGCATTTGCATAGTCCACTGGATCGGCTCTTAGCGCGCACCAAAAACGACCGCAACCGCCCATTATTGCAATCGGATAACCCTCGCAAGGTGCTGGAAGAGTTGTACGCGCAGCGCGAACCTCTGTATGCGGAGATCGCAGACCTCAAGATCATGACGGCGCAGCAAAGCGTAAATGGCTTGGTGAGTCATTTGCTAAAAAAGATTAAGGCGCAATCGTCGTCGGGTTAGCACAAGGCATGTAATGCAAAAGTTAATTGTAGAAATCCCGCAGCGCAGTTATCCGATAGTCGTGGCTGATGGCTTGCTTGCAAATGTGCAGACGCTGCGGGCGCAACTTCGCCCGCATATTTGCGGTAATCAGGTTGCTATTATTACTAACGAGGTGGTTGCGCCGTTATATTTGGATCAAGTGATGGCGGCGCTTGATGGTTTGCAGGTCGACGTTTTTTATATGCGTGATGGTGAGGATGCCAAAACGCTGGCGACCTACGAACAAGCTATGGATTTTTTGCTCAGTGCGCGTCATAACCGCTCTACTTCGTTGATCGCGCTGGGTGGTGGTGTTGTTGGTGATCTATGCGGTTTTGTTGCGTCAACATTTCAGCGTGGTGTTGACTTCATTCAAATTCCAACGACCTTGCTTGCCCAAGTAGATTCTTCCGTCGGTGGCAAGACGGCAGTCAATCATCCGCATGGTAAAAACCTGATCGGTGCATTTTATCAGCCGGTTGCTGTGTTCGCTGATCCTGGGACATTGTCGACCTTACCGCCACGAGAATACGCTGCAGGTCTAGCTGAGGTCGTAAAGTATGGGGTGATTGAAGACCCGGAACTTTTTGGTTTCCTAGAAGACCACTGTGATGCTTTGTTGGCGAAAGATGGAGCGGTGTTAACGGAGATTATTGTTCGCTGCTGTGCGATCAAAGCTCAGGTCGTAAGCGCGGATGAACGCGAGAGTGGACACCGCGCTATTTTGAATTATGGCCACACCTTTGGTCATGCGATTGAAAAGCTCTGCGGTTATGGGCATTGGTTGCACGGAGAGGCCGTCGCCATTGGTATGGTTATGGCGGCACGCCTTTCTCAGGAAGTATCCGGCTTGATGCCTGATAGTGTAGATCGGCTTATCGAGCTGTTGGCCAAGCTCGGACTGCCTACGGAATTGGATCAGCACAGCAGGGAGGTCATCACTGTGGCGTCAATGATAGACGCGATGGGGTTAGACAAGAAGGTCGTCGATGGACGCCTGCGCTTNATTGTCGCCAGCGAATTGGGTCAGGTTGCACTGCGCGATGACGTCGATAGCGCAATTGTAAGGGATGTGCTCAGTCAATGGTTCTGAGCCGCACGCTATGTCTTGTATTGCTTTGCTGCTTCGCGGGTCTGACCTATGCTCAGTCTGTGCGCGACGCTGAGTGGCTGCTGCGTCAAAACCCTAATGCTTTTACTTTGCAACTGGTTACCTTATCGAATGCAACTGGGCTCGCCCAGGTGACCGAAAACCACCAAAGCCCTGAAGGGTTCGCACGTTTTCGTGTGCAGGGACAGGATCAACTTCTGTATGTCCTCACCTACGGGGTCTACGAACAAGCAGGGCAGGCGGAACTCGCGCGCGCCGAAGTGGCGAGTGCGGTGGGCCTCGCGCCAGAGCAATTGTGGGTGCGGCGATTAGCGTCGGTGCAGCGCGCAGTACGCACGACGCTCCAGCAGTAGTGGCTCGAGCCGGTTAGCCGAACGTAGTCAAGGAAGTTCTGTGGCGCCCATTAGATAGCGATCAATTTCTCGCGCGGCTTCGCGACCTTCATTGATGGCGCGGACCACTAGAGACTGTCCGCGACGGCAGTCTCCGGCTGCGAAGACTTTATCGACGTTGGTGGTATAACGTCCATATTCGGCTTGATAATTCGACCGTTCGTCGTAATCCAGGCCGAGCGGATTGCTTACAGCGTGCTCTGGCCCTAGAAAGCCCATCGCCAAAAACACTAGATCCGCAGGCCAATCTTTTTCTGTTCCGGGGACGTTTTCAAACTTACCGTCTTTCATGACCACCTCGACGGTTCGCACACCGGTGAGCTGGCCATTGTCGTCGCCGATGAAGCATAGGGATGACACTGAGTAGACGCGGGGGTCTTCGCCTTGGCGNACCCGCGCTTCTTCGTGGCCGTAGTCGACTCGGAAGATCTTCGGCCAGGTTGGCCAGGGGTTATTAGCTGCGCGATCTTGAGGCGGCTGTGGGAACAGTTCGAAGTTAACCAGCGATTTGCAGCCATGTCGAAGTGACGTGCCGATACAGTCAGTGCCGGTATCGCCGCCACCGATGACGATAACGTTTTTATCTTTTGCTGAGATATGCGCTTTGTCTTGTAGCTCCGAGTCGAGCAGGCTTTTCGTATTAGCAGACAAAAAATCCATGGCAAAGTGCACGCCAGTTAGTTCGCGACCTTCAATTGGCAGATCTCTGGGCACCGTCGCTCCCGTGGTGAGCAGCACCGCGTCGTTATTCTCGCGCAACGAATCGACGGCAACGCTGCCATTGCTGCCGTCGGCGACCTCGGTGTTGGTGATGAACTCAATACCGGCGTCACGCATCAGTTGTACGCGACGCTCCACGACTTCGTTTTTTGCCAACTTCATGTTTGGGATACCGTACATGAGCAACCCGCCGATACGGTCGGCCCGTTCGTAGACGGTTACCGTATGCCCGGCTTTGTTCAGTTGATCTGCCGCAGCGAGACCGGCTGGCCCGGAGCCAACAATTGTCACTTTTTTGTCGCTGCGCACGCTGGGTATATTAGGGGTAACCCAACCTTCGGCGAAGCCGCGATCGACGATCGCCATTTCGATATTTTTGATGGTTACTGCAGGATCGGTAATACCCAGTACGCAAGCCCCTTCACAGGGAGCCGGGCATACGCGACCGGTGAACTCAGGGAAGTTGTTGGTCTTATGCAGTCGATCTAGGGCGTCGCGCCATTGATCTCGAAACACCAAGTCGTTCCACTCTGGGATGAAGTTGTGAATCGGGCAACCTTCTTCGGACTGGCAAAAGGGAATACCGCAATCCATGCAGCGAGCGCCCTGAGTATTCAGGCGCTCAACATCATGTTCGGTATAGATTTCGTTGAAGTCCAGCAGACGTTCCTGAGGCGGGCGGTACGGTGCCGCATCGCGGGTGAATTCTATGAAGCCAGTTGGTTTACCCATATTATTGTTTTTTATACCTTTCTAAATCTAAGCTGCTTGCCGATTATCCAGCACTGAATTGTTGCTCGCGCTCGGACAACACCCGCTTATAGTCCTTGGGCATGACCTTGACGAAGCGCGTGACCTGATTAGCCCAATCGTTAAGCACCGCACCAGCAACTGTTGAGCCCGTGAGGTCCGCATGGTTGCTAATGAGTTGTTTCAGTTCCGCTATATCCTCATCAGCGACCAAGGGGTCGAGGTCAACCATTTCGGCGTTGCAATTGCCGGTAAAGGTGCCCTCGGGGTCCCATATATAGGCTATGCCGCCGCTCATGCCCGCTGCGAAATTTCGGCCCGTATTGCCTAGTACAACAACTCGGCCACCGGTCATGTATTCGCAGCCGTGATCGCCGACACCTTCCACTACTGCGCTGGCGCCACTATTGCGCACGCAGAACCGCTCTGCTGCGATACCGCGGAAGTAAGCTTCACCAGAAGTAGCGCCGTACAGTGCCACGTTACCTACAACGATATTATCTTCGGGGGCGAATGAGCTGTTTTTCGGTGGGTAGACCACTACGCGGCCGCCAGACATGCCCTTCCCNACAAAGTCGTTTGCGTCCCCTTCGACTTCCAAGGTGATCCCTTTTGCGAGCCAGCAGCCAAAACTTTGACCGGCGCTGCCGTCAAATTTAAAGTGGATCGTGTCGTCAGCGAGCATCTGTGGACCCACGTCGGTAATCACCTTGTTTGACAGCATAGCGCCAACAACACGGTTGGTATTAACNATAGGTAACTGTGCATGTACTGCGTCACCGCGAGTAAGCGCTGGTTCTGCTAACGANATCAGCCGATTATCCAATGCTTTATCAAGCTCGTGGTCTTGCTCATGCATTGCATAGCTGCCCAGAAACTCCTCTGGCTCTTGGGCGCTGGTGATAATCGCGCTGAGATCCAAACCTTTGGCCTTCCAGTGAGCAAGTGCTTTGTCGGTTTGCAAAAGATCGACGCGACCGATCATCTCGTTGATGGTGCGCAACCCCAACATGGCCATAATCTGGCGCAATTCTTCTGCCACCATAAACAAATAATTCACGACATGTTCTGGAGATCCGGTGAACTTTTTGCGTAGCTCTGGATCTTGGGTCGCAATACCTACCGGGCAGGTATTGAGATGGCATTTGCGCATCATGATACAACCCAGGGCGATTAGCGGCGCGGTAGCAAAGCCAAATTCTTCCGCGCCCAACAATGCCGCAATCGCCACATCTCGACCAGTCTTTATCTGGCCGTCCGTTTGCAGCACCACGCGAGAGCGCAGATTATTCATAACCAANGTTTGGTGGGTNTCAGCAATGCCTAATTCCCAAGGTACGCCCGCGTGCTTTATTGAGGTCAACGGTGAGGCGCCAGTGCCCCCGGAATCTCCNGCGATAACCAAATGGTCTGCTCNAGCTTTAACAACACCCGCAGCGACGGTGCCTACGCCAATNTCNGCCCCCAGCTTTACGCTAATGCGGGCNTTTGGATTGGCGTTCTTCAAGTCATGAATCAACTGCGCCATGTCTTCGATGGAATAAATGTCATGATGCGGTGGTGGGCTTATTAGACCAACACCCGGCGTCGAATGCCGCAGGCTGGCTATGTAGTCATCGACCTTGCCCCCAGGCAGTTCACCACCCTCGCCAGGCTTGGCACCCTGAATGATCTTGATTTGAAGCTCGTCGGCATTGGTCAAATAGTTGATGGTTACGCCAAAGCGCCCGCTAGCGACCTGCTTAATCGCGGAGCGNTTAGANTCGCCGTTGGCTAAAGGTACAAATCGCTTGGCGTCTTCGCCACCTTCACCGGTATTAGACTTTCCACCTAATCTGTTCATAGCAATTGCTAAAGACTCGTGTGCCTCAGCACTGATTGAGCCAAAGCTCATGGCACCGGTTGCGAATCGTTTGACGATAGCGGCCGCNGCCTCGACTTCGCTCAGTTCGATGGCAGAGTCTTTAGGCGCGAATTCGAGGAGGCCGCGCAAGGTTGCTTTGCGGGTGTTCTCTTCGTTNACCTGTTTGGCAAAGCTCCAGTAAGCGTCCTCGCTATTGGCTCTTGCCGCGGACTGCAGGTTGGCTATGGATTGAGGATCCCATAAGTGGATATCGCCGGTTCGTCGCCAATGGAAATCGCCTGGATTAGGTAATACCGCGACGGTATTCGTCGCTCTGTTTGGAAACCCAAGCTGATGACGGCGAACCATCTCATCTGCAAGAGACGCTAAGTTAATACCGGAAACTCGGCTGGCGGTGCCGGTGAACGCCAGTTCGACGACATCTTGGGCTAAGCCTACGGCCTCAAAGATTTGCGCACCTTTGTAGGAGTGCAGAGTAGAAATNCCCATTTTGGCCATNACTTTAAGCATGCCCTTGGCAACGGCTTTGCGGTATCTGGTCACCACATCGGTATTGTTTTGGATATCGGCGACGTCCTTAAATTCACCGCGATCGAGACTGTCCCAGAGTGCTTCAAAAGCAAGGTAAGGATTTATGGCGTCTGCACCGTAGCCAACTAACAAGCAGTGGTGGTGGACCTCGCGGGCTTCGCCGGTCTCTACGACCAAACCTATTTGGCTACGCATATGCGCAGCGACCAGAGCCTGATGCACAGTGCCCACGGCAAGGAGCGCGCTCATAGCGCCGCGATCTGCGGCAATGGCGCGATCCGACAAGATCACTAAGCTGTAACCGTCCGCAATAGCTTGTTTCGCTTCATCGCCAATACGGTGCAATGCGTCGCGCAATGCATCGAGGTCGTTAGCGGCTGCGAGCGGATACGTAATATCGATGGTTTTGCTGCGCCAGTTGCGATAGTCCATATTCGCCAGCGCGGCTAACTCGTCATTGCTGATGATTGGATGAGGAAGACGCAACCGTTGTGCATGCGCTGGTGTGGCCTCCAATAGATTTCGCTCGGGGCCGATATAGCACTCTAGTGCCATTATGACTTCTTCTCGAATGGAGTCGATCGGTGGATTAGTCACTTGGGCGAAGCGCTGTTTGAAGTAGTCGTAGAGCATCCGGGGTTTTTCGGACATGACCGCAAGGGCTGCATCATTGCCCATTGATCCGAGTGGGTCGCGCAGTTCTCGCAACATTGGCTCAAGCATGAACTGCATAGTTTCTTGTGTGTAACCAAAGGCCTGCATGCGCTGAGTTAGGCTGCTTGAATCGACGCCAAGGCCTGTTTGCTTTGGTATCTCGTCCAGTTCAATGCGGTTATCTGCAATCCACTGTTGATAGGGCTGGGCGCTGGCGAGGCCGTTCTTCAGTTCCTCGTCGGGAATCATTCGGCCTTGGTTAAAATCGATCAGAAAAATACGTCCGGGCTGCAATCGGCCCTTTTTAATTATCCGCGCTGGATCTACTTCAACCACGCCGACTTCGGAGGCCATGATGCATTTGTCATCGTCGGTGATGTAATAACGTGACGGCCGCAGGCCGTTACGGTCGAGCACTGCACCGATGCACGTACCGTCACTGAAGGCTATCGAGGCAGGGCCGTCCCAAGGCTCAATCAGGCATGAATGATATTCATAGAATGCGCGTTTGGCGTCGCTCATGTCGCGATGNTGCTGCCATGCCTCTGGGATCATCATGAGCAATGCTTCTGGCAGACTGCGTCCTGACATCAAAAGGAATTCCAATACATTGTCGAAGCTCCCGGAGTCGGAGCAGTCGGGTTCGACAACTGGAAACAGCTTTTTGATGTCCTCGCCAAAGTAGGGACTGCTGGCGATACCCTCACGCGCGTTCATCGCATTCTGGTTGCCCAGTAACGTATTTATTTCGCCGTTGTGACTCATAAATCTATTGGGCTGAGCGCGATCCCAAGAGGGGAACGTGTTAGTGCTAAAGCGCGAGTGCACCATCGCTAGATGGCTTTCGTAGAGTGGATTTTGCAGATCGCTGTAGAANGGGAACAGTTGTTCCGGCGTCAGCATACCCTTGTAGATGATGACGTTAGCGGACAACGAACAGACGTAAAAAAGATGATTCTGCGTCAGGCTTTCGTCACCACGCAGGCGGTGGGTTGAGAGTTTGCGAATTATGTAAAGGGTGCGCTCAAAAGCTTGGGCATCGCGATCGTCGCCGCGGCCGATAAATAGCTGCTCGAAATGTGGCATTTTAGAGCGCGCAGCCTTACCGATGTCGGCGCCATCAGCATTTGTGGGCAGGGCGCGCCAGCCAATCAGTGTTTGCCCGGCCGCAGTTATTTCGTCTTCGATAACCTGTTTGCAGTGATCCCGCTCTGCTGAGTCGGTAGGCAGGAAGACATTGCCTACACCGTAGCCGCCTGCTTCTGGTAGTCCTGCACCGAAGGTCACTTTGGCGAGGTCTTGCAGTAGCGCGTGGGGCAACCCAGTAAGGATCCCTGCACCATCGCCGCTATTTTTCTCGTAGCCCACNCCGCCACGATGTTCCATGCAGCAATTCATCGCAGCTGCGTCCGCGACGATTTGGTGGCTTGGTCGGCCTTTTATGTCGCAGATAAAACCAACACCACAGCCGTCTTTTTCGTTGGCTGGGTCGTATAGGCCGTGTTTAGCGGGCAAGTTACCTTGAAAGGTTAAGGTCATATATTCGCTCTAGTTCATATCNTCTAGCNGCCCGAACCGGTAAAAACGCCGGTAAGAAGGCGCGGAATCCCGTCTGCTTAACGGATAAGCGGACTTCGCAACTTGGTAAATTGGCTTGCTCAAAAGGAGGCAAGGGACTGTCAATTAACGCCAGCTTGGCTGGGATCTGGGTAGTGATGGTTGCAGTCTTCGCTGCCTGCCAAGTATCCAGCCAAATCGGTCGAAGAAGATCTCAAAAATTNCCTTTTTTTTCAAGCCAGCCTTGGGCAGTTATGCACCATAATGGTGCGATACGGCGCTAATTTTAGTTAAAAAGGCGGTTTTCATGTTGTGTACAAGTCAATTGTCCGGCGTGCCTGTGATTGCCGTTCGTCGTTGAACGAAAATAGAGCGCCGGTTACCTATACGTGATCCCATNATTGGCGGGCAAAGGATTTGCGCCAATGTTTCGTAACTGTGTCGATTGGATGCGTTGGAATGCAGAATTTATTATCAAATCNAACTAGAATGCGCGGCTGTTTTTTGCCTTAACTGATATCAAGAGAGAAAAAATGAAAGATCCCGTTCGCGTGACCATCACCGGTGCNGCAGGCCAAATCGGCTACGCGCTGTTGTTCCGAGTGGCCTCAGGAGCCATGTTGGGAAAAGATCAGCCCGTGATTCTGCAATTGTTGGAGATCACACCCGCGCTTGGTGCCGTGGCGGGGGTTGTGATGGAACTCGACGATTGCGCGTTTCCGCTACTACAGGAGGTGATTTATACAGATGATCCAAATGTCGCNTTTAAAGACACAGACTACGCGCTGCTCGTNGGCTCTAGGCCTCGCGGTCCGGGTATGGAGCGCAAGGATTTGCTCGAAGCAAACGCCGCTATCTTTTCTGTTCAGGGCAAGGCACTTAATGACAATGCGTCGCGCGGAGTCAAAGTTTTAGTGGTCGGTAACCCTGCAAATACCAACAGTTTGATAGCCCANCGCAATGCGCCGGATTTGGATCCGCGCAATTTTACTGCGATGACGCGACTCGACCACAACCGCGCAATGGCGCAGTTGGCGCAAAAAACCGGCAAGCATGTTAGCGATGTTGATGGTTTGTGCATTTGGGGAAACCACTCGGCTACGCAATACCCAGACATTCATCGCGCAACCGTTAGCGGCGCCGATGCCATGACGCTGGTCGATATGGACTGGTACACCGGCGACTTTATTCCAACTGTGCAACAGCGTGGAGCCGCGATCATTGAAGCGCGGGGAGCTTCCAGCGCCGCATCGGCGGCGAATGCTGCAATTGATCATATGCATGATTGGGCGCTCGGCAGCGATAGCATTGTCAGCATGGGTGTTTACTCGGATGGCAGCTATGGAATCGCGGAAGGGTTGATCTATTCCTTTCCCGTCCGCTGCTCCGGGGGCGATTGGGAAATTGTTCAGGGTATTGATGTTGGTGATTTCAGCCAAGAAAAAATGGCTGCCACGGAAGCTGAATTAGCCGAGGAGCGCGACGCCGTCGCACATCTGCTGCCCTAATCATGGAATGATGAGGTGTTCAGCTTTTCGCTAGAACACCTCGTCAGCTTTTCATTCCATGAATGCTGCTTACCGCCTCTTCTTTAATTTGGCGCTCAGAGGCAATACTTTGCCGCAGTAGCGCAGCTACAACCATAAAGTTAACTCTTGCCCGTCCCCCTAACCTTTAGCTATGGTTTGGTCACACTTTTGGGGAGCGATTTAATGGCGATCGAATTGACGATTAACGGTAAGGCTGTGGCATTAGATGTGCCCGGTGATACACCACTGCTTTGGGCGGTGCGTGACGAACTCGGCTTGAAAGGCACTAAGTTCGGATGCGGTATTGGAATGTGCGGCGCGTGTACGGTGCACATAAATGGGGTAGCGCAACGCTCATGTATAACCACGGTTGCAGCGCTTAATGGTAAAGATGTGACCACCATCGAGGGTTTGAGCGAGGCGGGCGAACACCCGTTACAGCAAGCCTGGGTTGCTGTGCAAACACCACAATGCGGTTATTGCCAGTCGGGTCAGATCATGCAGGCGGCGAGCTTACTTGCGACCAATGCAGCGCCGACGGATGAGGATATTGATGAAGCCATGAATGGCAATCTATGCCGTTGCATGGCGTATACGCGAATTAAAAAAGCCATCAAGCTCGCGGCAGCTGGGGAGGTCGAAGCTAATGTCTAATCCATCAGTACAACAGACACCCGACCGAACTGAAGACGCGAAAGGCATTACTCGCAGAGGTTTCATGATCGGCGCAACCAGCGCTGGGTTTACCCTCGCATTTATTCCCTCTGCGTTGCTTACTGCGACGCCGGCTCAAGCAATGGCGGAAAACCTTTTCGAGCCAACGATTTGGTACAGCATTGCGCCGACTGGTGAGATTTCGGTAAACATCACCAAGGCTGAAATGGGTCAGCACGTGGGTACAGCACTGGCTCGCATTGTTGCTGAGGAACTGGAAGCTGATTGGGCTGACATCCGCATTAATCATGTGGATACGGAAGCAAAATATGGCCTATTTGTTACCGGTGGCAGTTGGTCTGTTTGGCAAAACTTTGATTTGCTAAGCCGTGCCGGTGCAGCAGGTCGTGCGTCCTTGATCGAAGAGGGAGCGAAGTTATTGGGCGAAAAGCCCAGTGCCTGTAAAGCTGAGAATAGTTATGTGATAGGCAACGGCAAGCGCATCAGCTTCGGCGATATTGTCGCGAAAGGTGATTTGACTCGAGCCTATTCGGACGAGCAATTGGCGGCCCTACCGATTAAGCCACGCCAAGATCGCAAGCTTGTTGGCATGCAAACCATGGCCACCGACATTCCGGCCAAGACCAACGGGACGGCGGTTTACGGCATAGACGCGACTTATCCTGGGATGGTGTATGCCAAGCCCATGATGCCGCCCACTCGTCATGGTTCGGTGGTCAAGGGGGTTGACGACAGCGCTGCCAAATCCATAGCCGGTTATCAGCAAACTTTGGTTTTAGACGATCCGTCAGACACCGTNCCCGGATGGGCTTTGGTGATTGCCGATTCTTATCATGCTGCACAGCGCGCGGCGAGAGTGATTAAAGTGGATTGGCAGGCAGGCCCCGGTGCCCAAGTTTCAGAAGCTGATCTGTTGCAGCGCGGTGCCGAATTGCTCGAGGGTACGAGCGGGTCGCTGGTGGTGGAAAATGAGCATGTAGATCATATGTTCCAGGCTGCAAATTCGGTTTTGCAGGCCAGCTACACCACCAACACGGTGTTGCATTTTCAGTTAGAGCCGGTAAATGCGATTGGTTTGGAAAAAGACGGGCGCTGGGAGCTGCATACAGGCAACCAGTGGCAGTCGCTGATTTTGCCAACGCTGGGCCAAGCTCTTGGTGTAGCACCTGAAAAGGTTGTCATGCGCACATATACGCTCGGCGGCGGCTTTGGGCGGCGACTCAATGGCGACTATGGTGTGCCGGCGCTGCTGGCAGCAAAAGCATTAGGCAAGCCCGTGAAAGTCGTCTTTAGTCGCGAAGACGACTCGCGTTTCGACTCACCACGCTCGGCTTCCGTGCAAAACCTCAGCATGGCATTTGATGCGGATGATCAGGTCATTGGGATGCAACATGCCGCAGCGGCGGGTTGGCCTACAGCGGCTATGGCACCGTTCTTTTTGGGGCCAGGAGCCAACGGTGAAAAGTTTGATCCGTTTTCGATTAATGGCGCCAACCATTGGTATGACGTCGGCGCACACCGCGTTCGCGCGGTCATGAATGACCTGGCGAATGAAACCTTTAGACCTGGTTGGTTGCGCTCGGTCGGGCCTGGCTGGACAAATTGGGCGCTCGAAAGCTTTATGGATGAAGCAGCCCACAAGGTGGGTATAGACCCAGTTGCCTTTCGCTTACAACACCTGACCGGGAAAGGCGCTAACGCAGGTACTGCGCCGAATTCGGTGGGTGGTGCTAAGCGTTTGGCTGCCGTTTTACAGCGAGTCGCGGAAAAATCAGGTTGGGGAACTGAGTTGCCCGAGGCTGAGGGATTGGGCGTTGCCGTGACTTTTGGTCAAGAGCGCGATATGCCCACTTGGACAGCTGTGATCGCCCATGTGCATGTGAATCGGGATAGCGGCAAGGTCACATTGAAGAAACTCAATGTGGTAATTGATGCCGGAACTATTGTGCATCCCGATGGCGCGCTGGCGCAAACTGAAGGCGCGGCGTTATGGGGTGCCAGCATGGCATTGCATGAAGGCACCGAGTTTGTGAATGGCCAAGTCAGGGATGTGAACCTGAACAGTTATACCCCTATGCGCATGGCGGATGTACCGGATATGGACATCGAGTTCGTGGACAATGGAGATCAGGCCGTCGGCTTGGGCGAGCCGGCGACGACCGCAGTGGGGCCGGCGATCGGCAATGCAGTTTTTAATGCCGTAGGTGCGCGGGTACGGCATCTGCCGATCACTCCAGAGGCCGTCAAAGCTGCACTGGCCTAAGCGTTAATCAGCGGCCCTTAAATTCAGGGGTTCGCTTTTCGGCGAAGGCGCGCCGACCTTCGGCGCCGTCTTCGCTGGTTCGCACNNCAAGCAATTGATCGCGGGCAATCGCGCCAGCTTCNGCTGGACTTTTGTTTAGGGTTTCCATCGCAAAACGTTTAATGGTGTCCACTACTAATGGCGCGGAATTCGCAAGAATTTTGGCCCAAGCGGTGGCCGTAACCAGCTCCTCTCCAGTGGGGACGATTTTGTTCACCATACCGGCACTCAGCGCCCGTTGGGCGTCGAAGTCCTCGCCAAGGAGCATGAATTCCATCGCGATTTTGTGCGGGATGCGGGCAACGGCACTGCTGATTAAGCCACCGGTAAATCCAAGCTGGGCCTCTGGATACTTGAATTTGGTGTTGTCCGCAGCGATCACCATGTCGCACATTTGCACAATTACATAGGCACCGCCGATGCACCAGCCATGCACGGCGGCGATGACGGGTTTGCTCGTTGTTGCGCCTATGCTAGGGACGCCTTGCCACATTTCTTTCGGCGGGTCTTTAACGTCTGCGCCAACGGAAAAAGCTCTGTCGCCGGCAGCATGCAGAACCGCCACGCGGTCATCGCTTTGTTCCAGATGAAGCCACGCTTGCTGTAGGCCAACAATCACATCCTCATTAAGGGCGTTCATGCGATCAGCGCGGTTGATCGTAATTGTGGCGATATGGTCATCGGATTTGTAAGTCACTANGTCATTTATTTTGACGTCCATCAGGAAAATTTCTCCTCTTCAAGCTGCAAAAGCGCTAGCCGCCCATGATAGTTTTCCACGTATCTATGTTGTCGATACGCAAATAAGTATTCATCTGCTTGGTTTCGCCCATGGTGGCATTGGGCACGTGCCCATAGTTGTGGCCGGGTAACAACAGCGTGTCGTCGGGCAAGCCGCACAGTTTGCACATGCTGTGATACATGTCCTCAGAGTTCGAGCCTGGAAGATCTACCCGACCGCAGCCATTGATAAACAGCGTATCGCCGCTGATAAGCGTATTTTTGACGCGAAAACACTGGCTGCCCGGGGTGTGTCCTGGTGTGTGTAGGAATTCTATTTCAATGTCGCCGACCTTGAGGGTATCGCCTGATTCCACGCTGACGATGTCCGAGTCCGATAATGCAGTGACCTTTTTCAATCCTGGNACTTCGAGCTTGTGGGCGTGCACCTTCACAGGATTGATTTCCATAAGTTTCGCCACACCCTCGACTTCGTTGTTGCCGAAAGAGCCGCCAACGTGATCTGGATGGTAATGTGTAGCCAGCGCAGCCGTTAAGTTATAGCCCTTGTTATTGATGTGCTCTACTAGATTAGTGACGTCCCAAGCTGGGTCGACGATGACCACCTCATGAGTGCGACGGCAACCTATGACATAGGTAAAATTTTGCATCGGACCAATCTCGATTTGTTCAACAATGAGATTGCTTGGTTCAGCCCACTTTTCTTCAGTCATAGTCTCTCCTTCATTCCTAGTTAGGGTACACGAGGTGAGAAAATCCCACCATTGGGAGGGCAAGGCAGTATTTCGATTAAGGTCTGGTTTTGCGCAGGTTTGTGTTGAACCCTTAGTTATAGTGGATGTATGAAAAAGAGTAAGGTCGTCGGCGAAGTCAATGCGAGTGCTGGCGCGGCCGATGGATCTGCCGCGCTGCCGACTGCTGAGGTGTGTAAGAATGCCCGGCTGAGTCGCGACCCCCGGTTTGATGGGCGTTTCGTTGTAGCGGTATTGAGCACTGGCATATTTTGCCGGCCAACGTGCCCTGCGCGCAGGCCAGCAGAGCACAACGTAAGATATTTTGTCACTGCGGCCGCCGCTGCGGAGGCGGGCTACCGCCCGTGTAAGCGCTGCCAGCCGGAGATGGCTTTGGTAACGCCTGAATGGGTTTTGCGCAATCCCCATCTAGGTCGAGCCTTAAGGTTCATCGATGAGGGCTTTCTTAACGACCGTTCGGTCGCTGCGCTTGCAAGTCGCTTGGGCATAAGTGAACGACATTTAGAGCGCATATTCGTGCAGTTGTTGGGAGTAACGCCGTCAGTCATAGCGCGCTTCAAGCGGGTGCAGTTGGCGCGTCAACTGTTGGCGACAGATTTGTCATTGGTGCAGGTGGCAAATCATGCGGGCTACGGTAGCGTCAGCCAGTTCAACCGCGAGATTCGGAAGATTTTTCACAGCACGCCCAGTGCGTTGCGTAAGGCGCGCGGCAGTTCTCAAGGTACTCAGACGTTGAGTCTGACGCTGCCCGTGCACCAGCCTTACAACTTTGATTGGATGTTCGATTACCTGCGCATCCGGGCAATGGAGGGACTTGAAGAAGTGGTAGGGCATCGTTATGTACGCCACTTACCGCATCAGCAGGGTTCAGTCGTGGTCGCACGGGAAGGCCAAAATCTGCGGGTGCACTTACCCCTGAACGCTGGATCAATCCATACACTTCTGCGTAGGATCGTGCGCATTTTTGATCTCGAAGCTGACAGCTCGGCTATCCACGCGCATCTGGTCCAGCACGATTTGCTGGCACCCTGGGTTAAACAGGCACCGGGTCTGCGCGTCCCTGGCGCGTGGGATGGATTTGAAACTGCGATTAGGGCGATTTTAGGTCAGCAGGTGAGCGTTGCTCGGGGCACCGAACTGGCAAATGCCCTGATCCGGCGCTACGGGCAAGGTGAATTCCCAACCGCCAAGCAGTTGTGCGGTAGCGAAATAGCTGAGATCGGTATGCCGGGTCGCCGTGGCCGGGCGATCAGTATGCTGGCACAGGCGGTGCTTAATGCTGAAATAGATTTGTCTAGTACGTGTGATCAGGATTTGTTGGTGTCAGCGCTGACGGCGATTCCGGGTATAGGCCCTTGGACCACCAGCTACATTAAAATGCGCGTTTGCAAAGATCCAAACGCCTTTTTGCATAATGACTGGGTGGTTTTGAAGCAATTGGCGGCCACGCCAGCAAAAGCGGCCGCTCAGGCCAGTGCNTGGCAACCTTGGCGTGCCTATGCGCTGATGTATTTATGGTTTGCTGCAGGGCAGCGACGCGCAAGGCTTGAGAACACATGACGTACTTCACCACATTTGCAAGCCCGATTGGCGATCTTACTCTAGCCGGCAGCGGCGGAGCGGTGACAGGGCTGTATTTTTCCACTGGCCCAAAAGCTCAGACGGCACACCCCACCTGGCAGCGCGATGAAAGCAAGCTCGCCGAGGTGGTGGCGCAGCTCCGTGCTTATTTTGCCGGACGGTTGCAGAGCTTCGATTTACCTTTGCGGCCTCAAGCAACCCCGTTCCAAAGCCGAGTTTTAACAGCGTTGCGAACCATTCCGTATGGCGAATTGCGCAGTTATAAGGACATCGCTGAGGCCGTTGGTGAGCCCAACGGCGCGCGCGCTGTAGGCACNGCNAATGGCAACAATCCCATCGCGATTATTATTCCTTGTCACCGGGTAGTAGGCAGCAATGGTGCGTTAACAGGTTTCGGCGGCGGGCTAGCTGTCAAGCGTTTCTTGCTGGATTTGGAATCACGGAACGCAGGGTTTCGCTTAAGTAACTAANTAGATACCTCAGATTCTTCTGTAAATGTTTGTGGCCGACCTTTTTTATGCTTAAATGTAACTAATTAGTTACTAATAGGTGGTTGCGACCATGACGCGTAATGCGGCGCAAACACAACAACGCCTAATAGACACTGCAGCCGAGATGATCGCTGAACAAGGCATTGCCGGGTTGCGTGTCGATGAGCTTGCAAAGCGTGCACGGGTCAACAAACGTATGATCTACCACTACTTTGGCAGCAAGCATGGTCTTTGGCTGCAAGTGCTCAGTCAGTATGGTGAGCATCTGTGCGTTGCGGCGGCCGAATTAAGTGATAAATCGAGAGATTTTCTGCGCACTGAATTGGCAGTGAATTCCCAGAGGCTTAAGTCCCATAAAAATACCTCGATAACCACGTTGGCCTTGCGTCGGGCAGCAAAGGTCGTTTTACGCAGGTTCTTGGATGGCCCTGAAGTTGTTTCAGTCCTGGAAGACGCTGACTGGCGGAATTTATATCTGACTCTATGTCGGTTAGCCTTCAGTAAAAGCTCAACAGCACGGGTTATCGAGGTAAGTAAAGACTTACCAACTCCCGACTCAAAACAGCGTTCAGCGTTGTTAAACACGAAGCCTCGGTATCAACTACGTCCCAGATTTCGAAGCGAAATATAGCGCCTAAAACTCGTGGCGAGGTTGCTTCGGGCGCCTTGGTCACGGAGCTTCACCGCGTTCATAAGCTCGTCATCCTGNGTATCGGCGACAGTTCAATGCCGTTAACTCAGGAACTGGCGGCCTTAAGCTGGGCGCGTCCGTCCTTGCGCATCTCGCGCTTACTGACTTTTCCATCCCCATCAGTATCTAATCGACGCAGTCGAACTGCAGGGTTCGGCACTTCAGTGGGTGTGAGAACGCCGTCATCGTTAGCATCTAAATGAGCGAACGCGGCTTGCTGCCGCGCCTGTCGGCCCAACTCGTTCCTATCTGCCTTGACGAACTCTGCAGCGTCGACGAGTCCATTGTCATCGGCGTCGAGTAATTCAAACATGCGTACTGCTGTTGCCGCGCGAATCTGTGCTTGTTGCGCGGCCCGTTCCGGGTAGGCCTGGGCAAACTTGGCGCGCATCTCCTGTTTTTTGTTTTCCCAAATTTGCGAATCCTTTGGGGCTCGGCGATCTGGACGCTCTTGATGTTTTTTTCCTGCAGATCTTACTTTGCGGCGAGACTGTTCGGGTCGCAACTGGGCGAATTCATCTTTCGATAGCAAGCCGTCTTTGTCTTTATCTGCGTTTTTGAAATGAGCGCTCGCACGTGCTTCAGCTTCAGCAATGCTAATTGGAAAACGGTTCTGTCCGTCCTTGGCCATGGCTGTGGTGCCGAGCCAAGTGGCCGTTATCACTAAGCCGATTTTTATGATTTGAGGTTTGCTCATTGCTATCTCCTCCGAGTGATCGTCTAGGTTATACGTTTTAGTTAGGCAAATCTGTCGCGTAAACTGTTCGTATTAAAAAGCCGGCGTAGACGGCTACAATTTAGTTTTATTCATCGGAGTAGCGCCAGTGCGAGAGCTCGGGTTGCAAAAAGCTGCGGGGGCGTTGGGCGCCTTTGTCAGTGGCATTGGGTTAGCTGATGTTGCCGCGTCAGAGCAGGTCTATATTCAAGTGCGTGAGGCCTTGAATAAACATGAAGTGTTGTTCTTTCGCGACCAGGATAGGGCTCCGGAAGTTTTCGCGGCCTTCGCAAAATGTTTTGGCGACATTCTTGATCACCCAGCCTATGCCACGACCGAGCAAAGTGACGCGGTACAGATTTTAGAAAGTACCCCGCAGAACCCTTCAAAGATTGAATTATGGCATTCAGACATGACGTTTATGACAACACCGCCTAGTTTTACTTTATTGCAGGGGCAAATTATCCCGGAGATTGGCGGCGATACCCTGTGGGCCAGTGCCACAGCGGCTTTTTCGAGTCTGTCTAAGGAATTGCAAGAACTGTTAGCGCCACTGACCGCGGTTCATGACTTTGCTCATGGTTTTGCTGAGTCTCTGGCAGAACCCGGTGGCGCGGAGCGGTTAGCGCCGGCGCTTGCGGAAAACCCACCGGTAGAACATCCGCTGGTGCGCACGCATCCGGAGACAGGCGCCAAGAGTATTTATGTAAATCGATTATTCACCACGCGTATAAAAGAATTAACGGTGCTGGAAAGTCAGCATTTGCTTGAATTCTTATATCGTCACGTGGTCGCTGATGAGCACACTGTGCGTTTGTCTTGGCAGCCTGGCACGGTTGCAATATGGGATAACCGTTCTACCCAGCACAAGCCGGTGAACGACTTCTTCCCCCAGCATCGAAAAATGCATCGCGTGACTCTGCGAGGCGATAAGCCTCGGTAGTGATTCTCTGGTTAGCCTTGGGTGTTTCGCCATTCCATAAATGCGCTATCGGCTTCGCTAAGAGGCTGTTCCCGGTTCGTCAGCCATGTGTCGATTGCGACTAATAATTCATTAGCAAGATCTGGTTCGTTGCGCGCAAGCACGACATAAGATTTTTGCACATCATTCACAAGGCCCATTACCAACAACACCCGTGCACGTTGCAACCAAGCGCTGTAGTACTTCGGGCTGAGTTGCAGAGCAAAATTAAATGCGCCGATCGCTTTGCGCGATTCCCCTTGCATCGCCAAGACCTCACCCAGTAAAGCAAAGGCGCGAACGTTTTTTTGATCTTTCTGTGCGGCTTGGCGCAAAAACTTTTGCGCTTTTTTTAGTGCCGTTCTAGATTTAGCCGCGTCCTTTGGTGTGTCCAGAGACTCATAATAGAGGGCTTGTTGGTAGCTGCGAAAACCCTTGTTGGTGAGTTTTTGCGACTCTTGCTCAGGCGCGTAGCCGCTTCCGAAGGGCGGCTCCATAGACTCTATGCCCGATCCAGCTGCGAGGCAGTGCGGATTGGCGAGTGTTAGTGCTAGGAGCACAACCGCCATGTGTGATAAAGGTTGCCGGTTCATACATCTCCCCCAATAATTCCGTGCACGGGCGCTTGCGGCGACTGGCGTAAACGGAAGTTAACCAGAGGGTTACAGAGAGTTGAAGATAATGCAAATGCTTGGTGTAAGTTTAGTGGCGGTCGTTACCCTGTGGTGCGCCAGTGTAATGGCTAACCCCGAGATTCGGATTAGGCCAGACTTGGGCGCGGTGACGCCGGCACAAAGACTGGCGATCGGCGAGGCCACTAAGGTGATGCGCGAATTCATGGCGACCTTCAATGCTCAGGACTCCGATGGTTGGTCTAAGACCCTATTGTTTCCGCATGTGCGCATCAGCAGCGGCGGTGTGGTTGTACATCCATCACGTCAAGAATTTGCGGCGCAAATGGATTTTCAGGCATTTGCGCGGAGGTTTAATTGGCACCGTAGCGCATGGGATAGCCTCGAAGTTGTTCAGGTGAGTCCGAACAAGGTGCATATCGCCGTGCAATTCACGCGCTACGACGTCCAACAGCAAGCGTTAGCAAGCTTTGATTCGCTTTACATTTTGCAGCCCGGTGAGGGGGGCAAGTGGGGTATTCGCGCTCGCTCGAGTTTTGCGCCCTGATGAGTCTTGCTAGTGTCGACAGTTATCTTCCCTACGCTGGGGATTTGACCCAAGCGTGCATACCGCTCGGCTTTTTTACCGCATTTTGTTTGCAGCACCACCTTCTAAGTGTGGAGGTTGAGCAAGCCCATCGGGATACGGTTATCCAGTGTCGTCTTCAGGAAGGACCGGTGAGCGCCTTATTTGTAGCAATGGGTGCGGAACTTGAGGAACGGCATCTCAGTCCTGCGGGCCAAGAGTTTGCCCATCGGGTACTGCCCAACTTCCGTGATCGCTACTGTGAGCTTTTCGATGAGGAAAGTTGGCGCCTCCAAGACAATTGGGACAACTACCAACGGCTGGCTGCTGTGTTAGTTCGCGACTTATACGGCCGACCGCCAAAGCGGATCACATCCTGGTTAGGTGATGTGGTTAATAAAGTTGCCAGCATATGGCGATAAATCATCGACAAATAGAAATGTACCGCGGGGATGCGGCGGATTTGCCGCAAGTCTTAGGCGAATTGCATAAAAAATTCGGCGCCCACTCGGACTTGTTGAGAATTGCTAAAGTTAATCAACAGATCGTAGCGGGTTATGCGTTAGCCAGCCCGACTGAGCAACTAGACTATTTTGAGCTGGCATGGATTGGGGTGTTGCCAGATTACCGCCGGCAGACCCTTGGGCGGTGGGTGGCGGGTCATGCGATGGGCGTCGCTGAGAGTAAAAGTGGTCGTGGATTGTGGGCTAGGCATGGGGAGCCTGTTAAATTTTTCCAAGGGTTGGGGTTTGCGGTCTTGCCAAATGGCGGTTTTGCTGTGGAATTTTTTCCGGAATAAATCCTAGGTCGTTATTTTTTTCGTGCGGCTTTACCCAAGTAGCCGCCGTGATGACGTAGCCCATAATCTTCTCGCGTCACGCCCTTTTGCTCCATCAATGCCAGGGCGATCGCGTCGCTTATTGCAAGCATAACCGCCATCGATGCGCTCGGTGTGAGGCCAAGTGGGCAAGGTTCAGCAATAGTACCCATGTCTAACACTAGGTCGGAGTAGTCGCGGAGCTCAGAATCTGGGTGTGATGTGACGCCGATGATGGTGGTGACACCCAGATGCCGTGACATCTCTAGAATCTCAATGACCTCGCGGCTTTTGCCGCTGGTTGAGAAGGCAATCATGACATCGTTTGGGCCAACCAAACCTAAGTCGCCATGGGCAGCCTCGGCAGGATGAATGAAGTCAGCAGGGCTTGCTGTAGAGCACAGTGTTGCCGCGAACTTTTTCGCAATGTGTCCGGCTTTACCGATGCCGGTTGTTAAAATTTTACCTTTACATTCCACCATGACCTCAACGGCAGCGATAAAATCGCGGCTCACATCGATGGCATTAATAGCCTCTGCTTCGGCGCGCAGCACCGCTTGCATGCGTTGTTTGATGTCCAAGTGTAAGTTCCCTGATCATAATTTAGGCCTGCGGCGCATATTACGTGACGGCGGCGATGCACGAAACTCCCAATACATAAGCGGGTAGAAGCGCGGCATCGTAAAGCAGCTATTTTAAGCGTTGTGGATACGTTAAATTTCAGAGGTTGTTATGCGGTCGAGTTCGAGCATGAGTAGCGTCCACGATAGGGCCGAAAATTTGTTGCCTAAGCCTTTCAAAGTGATCGCGCGAGGTTCGGTGGCAGCGTCTCGCGGCCNGACAAAGGTTATCTGGTCAGANAATAAGGATCCTCGCGTTGAGGCCTACGCTGTAAGAGCTCTAGACGGGCTGGATTGCGGCTCGCTCGCTATTCGTATTGCTAATATCGATGCTGCCAGCGTACCCCAACTTGATATGGATGAGCATTATGAGTTGCAGGTCGGGTCAGAACGGATCTGGCTTGAAGCCAACAGCACCTGGGGCGCTTTGCACGGCATAACTACGCTTCGCCAGTTGACGTCTGCCCAAGGCATTCCCAGTGGCTTGCATATAGTCGACCGCCCCCGCTTTGCATGGCGTGGCTGTATGTTGGATGTGACCAGGCATTTTATTCCGTTGGCCCAGTTGTATCAGGTGGTGGATGGTTTGCAGTTGCTAAAGCTTAACGTCCTGCACCTGCATTTATCCGACGATCAAGGCTTTCGTTTTGGCAGCCGAAAATGGTCGAGGTTGGTCAGTGATGAGCACTACTCTATTGAGCAGTTGTCTGAGTTAGTAACGTATGCGGCTGACCGTGGCATTCGATTGATTCCGGAGCTGGATGTTCCTGGGCATGTGACGCATTGGCTGCTGGCTTACCCGCAATGGGGTAGTGAGCAGACAAATGCTAGCCAACGTTTTGGCGTGCACCCCGGTTGTTTGGACCCCACTCGTGAAGAGGTGTATGCAGCCTTAGAAAGTTTGTTTGCAGAAATTGCAGGNGTTTTTCCTGATGATTACGTCCACGTCGGTGGTGACGAAGTCAGTCCAGGTTGGTGGCAGCGCTCGGAGCCGATACAGGCGTTTATTGCCGCTCATAATTTGCGGGACGAACGCGGATTACAGAATTATTTTTTCCAGCGCGTGCAGCAAATACTGGCATCCCTCGGTAAGCAGATTATTGGTTGGGATGAAGTGTTGCATCAACAGATGCCCGACTGTGTGGTGCAAAACTGGCGTGGCAGCACTACGCGTGATAGAGCGTTGGCGGCCGCTCGACCCTGCATCGTCTCCGCACCCTATTACTTAGACCTTCATTTCCCTGCGGACATTCACTATCAGTTTGATCCGGAGGCTCCCCAACAAGCGTGGTTGCGGATGGAGGATGCGTTGGCCGAGGATCGGCGTCTGCGGCACATTGCCCCAGCTCTGGGTTGGACTCATCAATGGCGTGCAGGCGCTATTGAGCTTGAGCAGGAAGCCAGCGCTAAGGTTCTTGGCGGGGAAGCGTGTTTGTGGTCAGAGTTGGTGGATGGTCCGACACTACCGATGCGGTTGTGGAGCCGCCTTCCAGCCATCGCGGAGCGATTGTGGTCGTCAGCAGAGTGCCGTGATTCGGTAGACCTTTACCGCAGGTTGGAGTCACTGCTGGAATTTCCGGAGTTGTCGTGGGACGCCCATCAACGTCAGTGTCTGCAAACGCTAGGCTTAAGTGACATTCAAATCGAAGTCGTGTGCTGGTTGGAGCCGACTAAGTGGTATAGCCGCTTACTCGGTGATCAGGCCATTCAGTCCCGATTACAGGGAAGTGAAATGCCTCAGGCGAGGCCTTACCAAGTGCATACGCCGCTCAATCGAGTAGTGGATTTTTTGTCACCAGAGAGCTTGAGCGCCAGGCATGCGTTGGACGAAACAGACCTGCNAGNGCTGGTGGAAAAATGTGATCGTGCCCTAGCGCAGATGGGATCAGGTATTGATGACGATGTTCTTGCGGCGATCACAGTGACCCGTGAGGCATTGCAGTTAGCACAGGATGTACAAGCAGGCACGCGAACCCGTGACGAAGTGTTGGCAGTGCTGGAAGATCGCTACCAGGCCTACGGTGAATACATGCCAGCATTGATCCCGCAGCTGATCGACTTGCTAGCGGATCCGCAGTGAGTTTAAAGGCCGGGACAAAACTGGCAGTACAAGCAGCATCGGCTTGGTGGGGTGAGGCGGAGATCAGCCCCCTGGGTGATGGCCATATACATCAGACCTTTTTAGTCCAGGTCGCAAAAACCGGCGAACGTTTCGTACTGCAGTCGGTTAATCAAACAGTATTTGCAGATGTGCAGCAGATGGCTCAGCAAATCCCCTTGCTGCTTCGGCATCTTGCTGCGGATCGTGATTACGCAAACGCCTTTGTTGTGGCCGATGCGCTGCCCACCCGACTTGGGCGTATTTTACATTCGGTCGGCGACGAAACTTGGCGCGCTTGGCGATACATAGAGCGTAGCCGTGTAGTAGATCCGTTTACAAATTCCCAGCAAGTGGAGTCCGCGGCGCATGCCTTTGGTTCGTTTCAGCGCAGTTTGACGGGTTTTCAACCGCACTCTTGGCGACCGCCTATTCCCGGCTTTTTGGAATTGACCGGCTATATAGAAAGTTATCGGCGGTGTGCGCAAGCAAGTTCAACCGACGCAGTACCGGCCGATCTAGCCGCAGTTATTGAGGCTAATCTGGATTTGGATACGGCACTTGGCCCGTCGCGCGGGTTTATTCATGGTGACTGTAAAATTAATAATGTGCTCTTTAGAGACGATAAAGATCAGGTAAAAGCGGTTATCGATTTGGATACAGTGGGGCTTGGGCACTGGGCATGGGATTTTGGCGATCTAGTGCGCTCGGTGGCATTTAGTCATGGTGCTGCCGAGCTTGAACTGTTTGAAGCGTGTGTCGNCGGATTTAGTCGCGGGCGTGGCCNATTTGCGCAGCCGGCCCGANTGACNGCTGAACAAATGAGCATTGCGCCTGCCTATATCGCGTTTACTCTAGGCCTGCGTTTTGTGATCGATCATCTGTGTGGTGATGAATATTTTCGAGTTTCGACGCGGGGCGAAAATCTGCGCCGGGCGGCCGAGCAATTTGCGTTGTTGGAGCAGTTTAATGGGCAGCGCGTTCGGCTGTTTAAGGCGGCGCTGTCGATTTTAACCGAGCATACATAGCATGCTCAGTTAGGTGAGCTGTGCTAAAACGAGCTTTACCACCAGCACTATCGTAAGAACGAAGCAGGCAGTAAAAGCGATGCCCATCAGGATAAAATGTCTTGCTTTTCCGCGACTGAAGTCTCGTTCGCGGTTGCGCTGGGATTGCACACCAAATGCCGCGGAGAGGACGCTGCCAAGCATTTCTAAGAAAGTTAACGAGGGTAATTCGTCGCTCTCCTGATGCGTTTCTTGGCTTGAAGGCTTGTCAGATTTGCTCATGGTTTTGCGCCAATCGGCTGGATGCGGAGGTTGGATTATACGGCGTCCGAGTGTCATGCTTAAGGCATGAAGTTGCATCCATTAAATCTAGAATTTTCTTGGCAGCGGGCGTCCGGGCCGCTGGGTTTTTTGACTGAGGAGCAGGCAGATGCCTACGCTGATTTAGGCGGGTTTGTCTTGCCAGATGTTTTCTCTGCCAACGAAATTGCTGATCTGTTGGCAGAATTAGACCCATTGGAAGCGCAGAGTAATGCNGACTTGCAGAGCATAGATCCGCGCCAGCCGACCATCGCCCGCCCTGATGAAATCGTGTTTCGGGCGCATGCAGTAATGGCGTCGGAGCAAGCACGACGCTTTGCGCGGCACCCGGTGATGCAGGCGTTGGCGCTGGATCTCATCGGCCCGAAGGTACGTTTGTACTGGGATCAGTTGGTATATAAGCGACCCGGCACGCAAGAGGATTTTCCTTGGCATCAAGATAACGGCTATAACTATGTTCAGCCGCAACAATATTTGACCTGTTGGATTGCGCTGTCCGACGCGACGGTAGATAACGGTTGTCCATGGATTGCACCAGGTCAGCACCTCAATGGCACCCTGCATCATGATTGGACATCAATCGGTTTTCAGTGTTTAGCCGAGCATCCAAAGGATGCGCTGCCGCTGGAGGTTAAAGCGGGGTCGGTGGCGGTTTTTTCAAGTTTGACGCCGCATCGTACGGGGCCNAATCTAACCCAAGGAATTCGTAAGACTTATATCCTGCAGTACGCGCCGGATGGCGCGATGATTCATCCTCGAGGCGGAGCGATTCACCCGGCCAATGATCCACAGCGGCAATTTCTGGTCACATAGATGCATAGGTTCTTAGGGCTTGTCATGCTCTGCTGGGGATTGTGCGGGTGTGCAGCAGGCAACCGTCCACCTATGCTGCTTGTTGCCGAGGGTCCCGTTTATCCTGAATTTGCGCGCGCCCAGCAAATTGAGGGTGTCGTCAATGTCGCCTATGACGTCACCGTCACTGGTAGCGTCATAAATGTGCGGGTAATCAAAGCAGTGCCGTCAGGCATGTTTGACCGTGCGGCGGTAGACGCGGTACGCGGTTGGAAATTTCTGCCTATGCAGCGTAACGGCCAATCCGTAGCGGTCGCAGATCAAATCAGCACGTTGACCTTTAAATTGTCGGTGGACCAAAAAGATCGGGCTAAAGCGCCTAAAACTATCAAAGGGCTTTGATCTGATTATATCGAGTGGTTGGAGAAGTGCCCTAACAAGTGGGCCGATGATGGCGCAATTACCGATGCTTGGCGCTGATGACACTTGGATGGCGAACTCAGGCATGCGTTGAAAGGGAGCGCGCGACTGGCATTGCGCTGTTACCAATGCAAGCTTTTATCGGCATCGCCATTACTGCAGGCGATCCAATCTGCGTCGCTTTGACCCTGGTAGGGTTGCTGGCGCTAACGCTCAGAGTAGTGGCTGCAATGCGTCATCGGTTAAGCCGCACAGCGTAAAGCCCGGAGAAACTTCCGGCGCTCGAGCCGTTATTCAGCAGCACTTCACTGGTGAGTTGAAAACGCCCTTTGCCGGATTCTTGCAGATGGTCCATTGCTGCCTCTTGGCCGCCGAAAGAACAACTCACGACAATCTCCTCGGCTACGGGTTTAGCGTAATCAATCTGGCCGTTGGCGATAACAATGGAGGCGTCAAGATCGTGCAGCTGCAGTTGTAAATGCATCATGCCCCATCCCGTCAGGGCTTGAACCGCATATAAACTGCCGGCGAACGCGGTGCCGTGCACGTTGACGTTGGGCGCCAAATTAGCACAGCAAGTCAGGGTGTCATCAACGAAGTCGACAATGCGCATTTCCATCGCTTTGGACAGAGGGATTTGTTGGTACCAGATGGCCTGCAAATCTGTGCAAAGGTCTTTGAGTTCGGTCATAGTTTTAGCTCGCGGGCTTTCAGGGAGGTTGGACGTCGTGATCAGTGTGAATATGGTTGAGGCAGATGTCTATGAAGTGGTGATCGGGCAGCGGGTCGGCAGTGCGTTGCAGCGTGGTGAAGTCAATATAACGGAAGAGACCATACATCGGGTGCGGATGTCCCAAGCCTACTATCGCAAGTTATGTGGCGCGACGACCACCCACGAATGGGTGTTGTTGAATGCTTTTCAGTTTCTTTTAGAGCGCGAACCCAATACGGCGATACTCAAAGCATTCGATCTCCCGGACGTAGGGCGTTATTTCCCCGAGTTTGAATCCGAAATGCAGCTGCGCTTAGGCTACTGGGGGGCTAAGGATTCATAACACTGCGAGTTATTGGCTTACCTGTTTATTCTCGGGGCTACGCGGTCGTCTGGCCGTGCAGGTTCTATTGATAGGCGCAAAATCAACTTTAGAAGTGCGGCTCTGAGATTCCCTAATTTTGTGATGCCCGCAGAGTTCGTTCGCCGTTTTCCTGTGCTGATGACGATGCGATGGCGCGTGCACTTCAGCCGACGGCTCAATTAGCCATTAACTATGCCAAGCTTGGCGCCCGCTAGAGACCCCAACATTCGCCGTCATTAGCAAACAGCACGCTGCCGCCGTAGGATTTTTCAATGGCTGCGCGGCTGAGGCTCTCGCGGCCACGCGTGCGGTTGGTTCGGTGAGCAAGAATTAACATGCGGGCATCGGCGGCAGCGGCAACTTTGCCCAGCTCAGAGGGCAGTGCAAAGGCCTCTCGAAGGGCTCCGCGACTGGCTTCAGGGATTGCATGGCTCGCTACCAGCGCATCCGCGCCGGCGGCAAATGTGCCAATAATGTTTTTGTCGTTATTGAAATCGCCGGCAAAGACGGCGACTTGGCCGCCAATTTCCACTCGCCATGCGATAGTTGGAACATTAGCGTGCTGCACCGGCACAGCCGTTAATCGTATATTAGGACTCCGGTAACGGGCCCATTTGCGAGACCCGACGGCAGGTACATTGGCCACTTTTACCCGGAAGCCGTCAGGCGCCGATGCTCTCAGCAAGCCTGACAGGTGCGGGAAAGCGCCTTGGTCGCCGATAAGGCGTTGTAGAAAGGTCTCTGTGTCGGCGAACTCAGGTGTGTTGCTGTCTGGGCCAAGGATGGTCAAATTATTGCTTCGGTCTGCTGTTAGCGCGCCGGCTAAATAAGCGGGTAGATCGACGCTGTTGTCCACGTGAAGTTGGGTAAGAGCAATGGCTTCAATGTCGTTGATGTCTGCACCGGAGCGATCAAATCCAACGGAGGAGCCGGATCCAGTGTCGATAATCAGGCGCGCCACGTTGTCTTGCCATAAAAGAAAGCTGGGTGGGCCCTGTCCATCCGAGAGCTCGCCACTGCCCGCTCCAAGAATCTCTATCCAGATGCCCTCGTCGCCGCAGTGTGCGCTATTGGCAAACGTTGAGGGCGCGGCGAAAAGCAAAGAAAACAATATTAGCGGCGTGAATTTCATTCAGTATCCTGGTTCGATGGGAATCGGTCGATCTCGTCAATCCACGCGTTTGCTGTGGCTTCGTCGGGCATGCGCCAATCACCGCGAGGTGAGAGGCTGACACTGCCAACTTTTGGACCGGGAGGCAGGGTGGAGCGTTTGAATTGCTGGCTCATAAAGCGGAGAAAAAACTGTTTNAACCAATGCGTGATTTCNGTGTCGGTATAAATGCCGGCGAAGCTGCGCTGCGCAAGATCGAAGATTTTTCGTGGTCGACTCCCATGACGGAGAAAGTGGAATAGGAAATAGTCGTGCAACTCGTAGGGCCCAACTAAGGATTCTGTCAATTGACTTATTTCATCGCCTTGAGGCGGAATTAATTCGGGGCTGATTGGGGTGTCTAAAACCCGTGTTAGGACAGCCGCAAGCTGAGGCTGTGCTGAGGCTCGATGGTTGGCATACCACCGCACCAAATAAGCAATTAGAGTTTTCGGTACGCTGGCATTGACGTTGTAGTTGGCCATATGGTCAGCGTTAAATGTGCACCAGCCCAATGCCAACTCACTCAAGTCGCCTGTACCAACAACGATGCCACCCACCTTGTTGGCATAATTAAACAAAATTTGCGTGCGCTCGCGCGCCTGAGCGTTTTCGAACACAACGTCAAAGTCACCCTCATGACGTAGATCGCTCAAATGTTGCTCGACCGCGGCATGAATCGGAATTTCCAAGAATTCNGCACCCACGGTTGTCGCCAGATCCTGAGCATTACTGTAGGTACCNGCACTNGTGCCTGGCCCAGGCATTGTGATGGCATGCAGATGGGTCGAGTCGAGATTAAGCTTGCGCAGCGCATCTACCGCCACGAGAAAAGCCAATGTTGAATCAAGGCCGCCAGATANGCCGATAACCAGAGTTGTACTGCGCGCAGCTTGAAAACGGCGCGCCAAGCCCGTGGCTTGTATTTGCATAATCTCGGCTGCGCGGGCCTCCAGTTCATGTTCATCTGTCGGTACAAAGGGTTGTCGTGGGTATTTGCGTTGTAGGTCTGGCAAGGCCTGCAAAGTAGAACCGCAAGTTACAATTCGATAAGCGCTGGGTCGTTCTGCTTGNGCAAAGGTGGTGTTCTGAGCGCGATCGTGCTGCAGCCACTGAGTATCAATTTCGGCGATCAGCGTNGCAGCTTGCAGGCTAAAGCGCTNGCNGTCGGCAATNAGTTGGCCAGCTTCGGCAATCATGCGATGACCCCCGAATACCAGATCTTTGCTGGACTCGTTGGCTCCGGCGCTCGCGTAGACATAGCCGCATAAATTCTTTGCGCTGGTCATGCGTACTAATTCGCGACGGTAGTCGACTTTACTGATGAGTTCATTGCTGGCCGAAAGATTAAGAATTACCTGAGCGCCAGCGAGGGCGGCTAAGCTGCCTGGATTTATTGGGGCCCATAAGTCTTCGCAAATTTCTATCCCGACTAAATGGCCGCCGACGTTAAATAATTGATCGCGGCGAATCTGAAAGCTGCCAAGGTCCTCGGTAACCTCAGTTTCGTTGATGCCCTGACCGGATACGAACCACCGTTGATCATAAAATTCACCGTAATTCGGCTGCACAGATTTTGGCACCATGCCCAACACTCTGCCGTTGCCAAGGAGTGCAGCACAGTTGAGTAGGCGTCCGTCAGCTAGTCGCCAAGGAGTGCCTATTGCACAAAACGGTAGTGGCGAGTGTTGCGCGAGTAGGGCCAGTGCCTGACGACAATCAGAGAGTAAGTTCTCGGAAAAAAATAAGTCTTCTGCCGAATAACTGCTCAGGCCGAGTTCAGGAAAAACGGCCACGGCAACCTGCTGTCCTGCCAAATCTTGCAATTGTTTGAGTATTGCTTCGGCATTCGCCGCTGGGTCGGCAATGCTGACTACGGGAGTGGCTGCGGCGACGCGTAAAAAACCATGTTGGTTAAAGTCTGGCTGATGCATTAGGCGATTCTAGAGAGATTGGGCGCAGATAAAAACGGCAACTCGGGTAAATTTATCGCAATGAGCTGATGCCCTTGAATAGTCTGTCGCTGGGCGCAGTCGCCGCATGCAGTTGCGCTGCCGATATGCGATGTAATTGAGACAAGCACCGCAGCACTGCGCGTGTGCGTAGTCAAAGCTCTTGAGGCTCTGGTATATTCCATCGTTCGCGTGAGGGACTTGCGCAAAGCAAAGTCAGCGAAAATAACATTGGGGAAGGCGATTATGGATTTTGAATTTTCTGACGAACAAGAGCTGCTGCGCGAACAGGCGCGTGGATTTTTGGCCGATAACTGCCCGCCTATGGCAGTCCGTAAAGTATTGGATAGCGACGCGCAATACGACGCAGAGTTGTGGCAAAAAGTCGTAGAGATGGGCTGGACTGCCACCGTGATTCCCGAGGAATTTGGCGGTCTGGGATTGTCCTATCTCGAATTAGTGGTCATCGCTGAAGAACTGGGCCGTGCGGCGGCGCCGATTCCCTTCAGTTCCTCGGTTTATTTGGCCACGGAAGCGCTATTGATGTTGGGCAGTCAGGAGCAGAAAGAAAAGTGGCTGCCGATGCTGGCCAGTGGTGAAGCTATCGGCACCTTTGCGCTGGCCGAAGGCAATGGCCGTCCGGCGGCCAGTAATCTTAAAACCGCAGCTACTGGTGGCTCGGTGACGGGTCGTAAAATCCCTGTAGCAGATGGCGGCATTGCAGACTTCGCCGTAGTGGTTGCCGCCAGCAACCAAGGCGATGGAGCAAGCTTGCACTTGGTGGAATTGGATCAATCTGGAGTAAGTCGAGAGGCTGTCCGCACGCTGGATTTCACTCGCGGTCATGCGGCTATCGATTTTGCTAATGCGCAATCTGAATTGCTCGGGGGTGATGGGGCCGGGTGGGCAGCTATGGAAAGTCTGCTCGACCGGGCAGCCGTGCTTTTNGCTTGGGAACAAGTTGGCCTAGCCGATGCCGCGCTTGAGCAAGCGCGGGACTACGCCATGGGGCGTTATGCCTTTGGGCGATCTATTGCCTCCTATCAGGCGATAAAACACAAGCTTGCGGGTATGTATGTGAAGAATACTCTAGCGCGCAGCAATTGCTACTACGGTGCTTGGGCATTGGACAGCGGCAGTGCCGAACTCGCATTGGCCGCAGCGACTGCGCGGGTGGGCGCTATTCAGGCTGCAGTGCACGCCGCGGAAGAAAATGTCCAAACGCATGGGGGTATGGGCTTCACCTGGGAATTTGATTGTCAGTTTTATTACCGCCGAGCGAAGTTACTTAGCGTAAATATAGGCAGTGAGGGCTACTGGCAGGACAAACTGATTACCGCTTACGAACAAACTAACGCGGCCTAGACCGCGCGTAGCATTCAGTGAACGAGACAAATAAAGGACGACGATAATGGATTTTAATGACTCAAAAGATGAAGCAGCNTTTCGCGCCGAAGCCGCGGCATGGTTGAAAGACAACGTGCCGAGCGAGGAGGAGCTTGCTGGCATGGATGAAATTGCGGCAGCAAAGTTATGGCAAAAGCGTAAGTACGATGCTGGATGGGCCTGCATTCGCTGGGACAAAGAGTTTGGTGGGCGTGGTGCAAACGCGATTGAACAAGTGATCTGGAATCAAGAAGAAGCGAAATACAATGTTCCTGCAGGGTTCTTTGTTATCGGGCAAGGCATGGCCGCTCCGACCTTGATGACTTGGGGTCAGCCAGAGCATCACGCGCGTTATTTGCCGAAGCTCGCCAGCGGCGAAGAAATTTGGTGCCAATTGTTCTCCGAACCTGCGGGTGGCTCTGATCTGGCAGCTCTGCGCACCAAGGCTGAGCGCGACGGTGACGATTGGGTTATTAACGGACAGAAAATCTGGACTTCGGGTGCACACTATTCTGATTATGGCATTTTGGTCGTGCGGACCGACCCCAATGTGCCGAAGCACAAGGGGCTGAGCTATTTCTTCCTCGATATGAAGTCGCCTGGAGTGGAAATTAAGCCCATCAAGCAGTTGACTGGCGGGGCTAATTTCAACGAGGTGTATTTCACCGATGTACGCATTCCTGACAGTCAGCGGCTTGGCGAGGTTGGTCAGGGTTGGCAAGTCGCTTTAACCACCTTAATGAATGAGCGTGCGGCTATCGGTGGTGGCGGTGCGGGCGTTAACGTTGAAATGGCTTATCGTATTGCGAACGAAGTTATGATCGATGACAAGCCTGCAATCGCCGACAGCGCTGTGCGCGCCAAGCTGGCCAACTGGTACGTGCAGGAATCGGGGTTGCGGTTCACCGGTTATCGATCTATGACGGCGATGTCTCGGGGCGAAATTCCCGGACCAGAAAATTCGATCGGTAAGTTAGTAGGCGCACCAAAGACCCAGGAAATGGCCTCATTCTGTATGGACTTGTTGGAAATGAGCGGGGCAATTTGGGATGAACAATTGTCTAAAGAAGCGGGCATGCTGCAGCTCACTTATATGGGCGCACCGGGCGGGCGGATCGCCGGCGGTACCGACGAAATCATGGCCAACATCATTGCAGAGCGAGTGTTAGGGATGCCTCAAGAACCGCGCATGGACAAAGGCATGGCGTTTACTGAAGTGCCTACCGGCAGCAACTGATCGGTGCCTATAACTGTGCCGGCGTTGACGCACGGCAGTCGATTTGGAAAAGGGGCGCTCTGGGCCCCTTTTTTTATGCAGCGGCAAAGTTAGTACGTTAATTTATCGACTCGGTTTAACTGGGCGCTAGCCACTCAACCTGATCGCCTAATTTAATGTTTCCAGATTGTTCAATGCTTGCGTAAACACCCAGGTTACCCTCGTTTTGTTGCACCAGATGCCGCATAACCCTTGGATCTTTGGGCAAATCGGCAAAGCCATGGGTGGTCATAACACAACGGGGGCAGATGGCATTGATCTGCAGAATTGCGCTGCCGAGCTGCAGCCGTTTGCCTACCCAGCTATTTTCCACAAAACCATCTGCATCGGTGTCGAGAATTATATTTGGGCGAAAGCGCCGTACATCGAAATTGCTTTCAGCAGTCGCCGCGGCCATGGCATTTAGTGAAGCGGTGGTCATGATTAGCAGCGGGAATGCATCGAAGTAGGTTCCAGGGGAGGACTCGTAGATGAACAGTTCTTCGGGGAAAGCCGATAGGTCAGGCAGAGGTTCGTCGTCTGTGCGTGCAAATAAGGCTCGAAAGTAAGCCATTTGATCAAAATTTTCTGGATTTGGGGGGCGCCGGTAATGCTCGAGTTGATCAGCAGACAGCAGCGGCCAAAGACTCACGGGTGATCCGATTGCCGCAGACAGTGCCTGATTGACATTTGGATCTGTCGAATGCGTGTGGCTTTGATCAGGGAGCGTAATGGCGACTGGAGGCGACAGCGTGAGTGCATCGGGTTCATGCTCGAGTACTGCGTGCATGTCCATAAGCTGCGGGAATCTCTTGCCACCTTTAATGCCCCCACGTTCTTCATCCTTTACTGTCCAGCAGCGGTCGCCTGGAATGCCGTTCTTGGTTAAGGCGGTATGGTCGAGGTTGTCTCCCCCCATGCTTTTGACAGGGTAGCGATACAGGGCCTTGATGCTTGCTTTCATAATTCCTCAGTGCTGGATTTGCTCGATACCATCGATTTCGCGTATTAGCCCGTTCGATTTATTCAGGATACGCGTGACCAAGGCGTGCGCAGTATTGGAAAACTCAAAGCCCATGGCATTGGCGGCAGATAGGTCAATGATGGGCCGCGCCAATTCCCAATCGTTATGAGCGCTAATAAGTCGTCTACGAATGCGCGTAAAGTGTGCTCGATAGGTCAATTTGCCCTCGTCTTCCAACTGCACGATAAGACGATCCAACAAGGGGGCGAGTTCGTTTCGAACCAAAGTTCCGGTTTCCATAACGCGATCTCCGCGAAGCTTGGATCCTAGTTTGCCGTTAGAACGACTGAAAGCCAACGCGTTAACGTAACGCGTCGTGCAGGGAAATGCAGTCGGTTAATATCTGATTGGCCCCCGCGTTTCTGAGTGCAGCAGAATCATTGCTTCCAGTAAGCACACCAATGCAGTGCATGTTTAATGCTTTGCCGGCCTGCATGTCGAGCGCGCCATCGCCCACCATTATGCTGCGATTCGGGCGCGCGTTTAGGGCCTGCAGATTGCACAGCAGGTGGCGCGGATCGGGTTTTAAATGAACCACGTCATCGCGAGCGTGAACAGCATCCACGAACTGCTCACGATCCGGAAAGACCGCTTCGATGGCTGCTCTGCAATTGCGAGTGACAATACCAATGCTGATACCGCGTTGGCGCAATTGAGAGAGCATATTTTTAACGCCAGGGAAGACTTGCGTTGCTGCGGCTGCGTTCAGCTCAAGTTCCAGAATTCGCTGATTTGCGCTGTGTTGATAATGAGTTGCCTGCGCAGTGTTATTTTTGTCTAGCCATGCAGCGCCTGCTTCAATCACTTCGATTATGTATAAGCCCGTGTAAATTTCTTCAGGAACACCTGCTGCAATCGTTAGGTCAACGACTTGGCGGCGCATGTCCGCTAAGTCTAGGTTTGGCGCCAACGTGCCGTCGAAATCGAATAACACCGCCTCGGGAGATTCAAGCTCGATCATGAGTTATCTTTATTTGCGGACTGGCGGCGAGCCCAACGGGCTTCATGAGTGGCAGAAATACGTTGGCGAAAACGCTTGAACAGGGTTATCGCGATAATCGCGCCACTCAGGAAAACGATGATTGGATAGGCTGTGGAGTCAACCCAGAATGGTGACGCGGTATTAATGTGAATATAGGCTAACGTGCCGCAGGCAATTGCGACAGCCATCAAGGATTGGGTCATAAGGTAGGCGCCCGCCGCTAATAGCAGCGGCAGCCAAAGTTGATGCACTGGGGTTACCTGATTTAGGTCAATGACAAAGATGCTGCCCAGTGTCAGCGTGACGCCAATAAATCGCTCGGGCAGCGCTTTCATGTCAATACGTCCAACTGGCCACCATCAATGCGGAGGTTTTGGCCGTGAATAGCGTCGCTTTGTTCACTGCACAGAAAAGCCACGAGTGCTGCCACCTCCTCGCGCCGAGTAACGCGCCGAGTAGGAATGTCCGCCGCCACCTTGGCCTCGATTTCGGCCCATTCAGTGCCCCAACCCTTGGCCTTACCACGCTTCAGGTAAGCGGCCTTGACCTCTGGGGTTAAAATGATGCCCGGTGACACGAGATTCACGCGGATTGCGCTGCCAGCAACCTCTTTTGCTAGGCTCATAGTCATTGTCGCCAGAGCGCCCTTTGCCGCGTAATAGGCGGGCATCCGCGCATTAGGTCGTGTGGAGCCAACGGTGCCAATGTTGATTATGCGCGCCCAAGCACCGACCAAAAGGGCGGGTAGAAGGGCTTGAGTAATCCGCTGCGCCGACAATACGTTTTTTTCGAAAGCGCTGTGCCAATCGTCGCCACTGCTGTCCAACCAGGTGCTCGGGTCCGCTCCGCCGTAATTATTAATTAGAATTTGGATTGTATGGTTGGCGCANGCGTCGAGTAAGGTTTTGCAGCCCGNTTCCTGGCTTATGTCCCCCCACACAGGTANGCCGCCACCNAGTTCTGCCACGGCAGTTTCTGCNTGTGTGGCNGTAATTCCATGCACCAATACGTTGGCCCCCTCGGCCAAGAGCGTCTGAGCAATTGCAAAGCCNGTGCCGCGATAGCTGCCTGTGACCAGAGCNGTCTTATTCGTTAAGGAAAAATCCATANTTTGGCTATTCNAAGNNGCNTNANNAGAAGATAACAGANCGAGTGTGGTCGNTGTGTGAGCATTGGGAATCANTGGCTGTGGCACAATACGCCAGTGGACGCTNCTGCTCTNATTATCTTTTTGCTCATCACCCTANTGGGTAGCTATATCCAGGCGGTNGCTGGGTTTGCTATGGGTATGCTTATTGTTGCGGTAGCGGGTGGTTTGCGTTTGATAGAGATCGAAACCCTCGCAGCGGTGGTGAGCATTCTTAGTTTAACTAATTCGGCACTGTCCTTATGGGGACAAAGCCGATACGTGCACTGGCGTCTTTTTGTCTGGCTGGCAGCGGGTCAGCTTCCGGCCTTGGTCCTGGGTCTGTATTTTCTTGATCAACTTGGGGCAAATGCGCGTTGGCTGTTAGAACTTTGCTTGGGTGTCTTTCTCACCTTGGGGGCATTGGGAATGTTGCTGAAACCAAAACCTTTGCAGCGTGTATCGCCTTCGTGGGTCGTATGGCTCACTGGCTTGTGTGGTGGAACATTGGGCGGAATGTTTTCCGCCAGTGGCCCGGTGCTGGGGCTTTTTGGCTTCAGTCAGCCGTTGCCACTGCAGGTTATCAGAGCCACGCTGTTAGCAAGTTTTTTGCTGGTTACCAGTTCGCGCACCGCGATGGTCGGTTGGCGCGGTGAACTCAGTGAATCTGTTATTTGGATCGCTGCGGTAGCATTGCCCGTAGTGCTGGTGGGAACGTGGCTTGGCCATGTGCTCGCGCCGCCAGTCAGTGACGCGGCATTAAAGAGATCTGCGTTCTGGCTGATCCTTGTTATGGGTATCTGGGTGGGGGTTACCGCGACAATGAGTGGTACGCTTGGGCTTTAGCAAGAGAATCAATGATTCCATGACGATCATCTCGCCACAAAAGATAGACATGATGGATTTTGATCCAATCCGACCGTATCAGGACCACGAAGTTTCTGCGGTATTGGCGCGAATCAGTCGGTCGTCACAGCTTGCGGGGGCGGCCAAACATTTAGTCTTGCCAAAATTTTTAGCCCAGCGTTTTTTTGCCCCTTGGCTGACCCGGTTGGTGTTACAGCACAGTGTGCGCGACTTGCGCAACATCGATGANGTTCAGCGTTTGGTCTCAAAATATTTTGAACAGCTGGTGGACAGTTCCACAGACGCGTTAACGGTGTCGGGCTTAGAGCATTTGGACCCTACCCGCCAATATCTATTTATCTCGAATCATCGCGACATAGTTATGGACTCGAGTTTGATTAATCTACTCATACTGCGAGCAGGTAACGAAACGTGCCGGATGGCCGTAGGCGATAATTTGTTGCNTAACCCACTAGCTGCGGATCTGATGCGATTGAACAAAAGTTTTGTTGTNGAGCGAGATCTAGCCAGCGCCCGAGCTGGCTATCGCGCCATGACACGCACGAGCCAGTACATCCGCCATAGTTTGCAGGAACACGTTTCGGTCTGGATCGCGCAACGGCAGGGTCGAGCGAAAGACGGCTTCGATCGCACTGACCCGGCGCTATTAAAAATGTTGTTACTGGCCTATCGCAAGCAAGCCGCCCCTATGGCCAGTTTGCTGAGTAACGGTGCGCTGGTGCCGGTTTCTTTGTCTTATGAAATCGACCCGTGCGGACCGGCAAAAGCGCGGGAGCTGGCAGCGATTGATCGTGACGGGCATTACGCAAAAGGCGAACAAGAAGATCTGCAGAGCATGATTCAAGGGCTGGTGGGCTATAAAGGCCGGGTGCATGTCCATTTCAACGAGCCCATCAAAGGAGACGATTGCGATAGCGTCGAGGAGCTCGCCGAACGGCTAGATCAGGCCATCGTTGGTGGCATTCGGGTGTTTTCTATTAATCGTTACGCAGACTCAGTATTGACTGGCGCAGCCCCCGAGACCGCCGCGGGTTCAAAAGCGATGAGTATTCTGCAGTCGCAGCTAAGTAGTGGTTCTGAGTCGGAGCGTTTGTTTTTATTACAACAATACGCCAACATTTGCGTTAATCGGCGCGAATTGGGCCTTGATCATTAGACGCTTGTTACCGCTGGCTCAGGAGTGAGCTATCGGAAGGCTCTTTAGAGTTATAGGTAAGTTAGCGGTGGCTCGTCGAGCAAGGCGAGCTGTTCGCGCAGTTCCAAAACATGCTTAGACCAGTAATTGACGCTATCGAAGGTCGGGAATGCTGGTGGGAACGCGGGGTCATTCCAGCGCCGCGCAATCCAAGCCGCGTGGTGCATGATGCGCAGTGTTCGTAATGGCTCGATCAGACTTAATGTACTTATCTCGAAAGGGTAGAAGTCGTTGTAGGCATCCAGAATGGTCGCCAGCTGGGCCGTCTGATCTCCGCGCTCCCCACTTAGTAGCATCCACAGATCCTGTATGGGCGGCCCCATCATGCAGTCGTCAAAGTCGACGAAATGAGGGATTTCATCGCGCCATAAAATATTGCCCATGTGACAGTCGCCGTGGATACGAATATTGGGAACGTCCATCATTAAAGGTTCAATGCGTTGCAGTAGATGCTCGCTTACCGAGGCATAAGCGGATTCCATTTCGGCAGGTAAAAAATTGTTTCCAAGAAGGAAGTTACGGCTGTCGTGGCCGAAGCGTTGCACGTTGATTTGTGCTCGATGATTAAATGGCTGTTGCGCGCCGACGGCGTGCATGCGTGCGATGGTGCGGCTAAGAACCTCTAGGTCGTCATGGTTCTCAAGGTTTGGTGGATGCCCGCCCTGTCTTGGAAACACCGCAAAACGGAACTCAATGTGCTCAAATACGGTGCGCGGTTGTGGATATTTAACCTGCAGCGCCATAGGGGTCACGACCGACAACTCGGCGTCGGCGAGCTTTTGCGTGAAATCGTGCTCCTCAGCGATAGCCTCGTTACTCCACCGCTGTGGGCGATAGAATTTAGCGATAACAAAGCTTTGATCTTCTAATCCCGCCTGATAGACCCGGTTTTCATAGCTGTTAAGTGCTAACAAGCTGCCATTCGGCTCTAAACCGATACTCTCCAGAGCGTCGAGAATGGCATCGGGTGTAAGGCGCTCATAGGGTGTGGGTGCTGATTGCTGCATAGCCGCACTGTAGCAGCATCTATTGCTTGGGTCAGACTGACAAATCAGGCGCGGGTAGCACTCCATACGTCGACTCGGCTGGCGCCGGCGCGTTGCAAGGTTCGTTTTAGGACAGCGACGGTAGCGCCCGTAGTGAGCACGTCGTCGACGATGGCAACGTGACGCGAGCTCAGTATCGAGGGTGCGATTTTGTGCTTCAAGCTGAAGGTGTTTTTCGCTAGGCGCATGCGCTGAGATCGAGAAAGTGTGCGCTGGGACGGGCCGCTCTTGCGAGTTACTAGATCGTCGGCGACGGCGACATCCAGCTGTTTCTGCAATGTCCGCGCCAGCCACTCGGGCGGGTTGTAGCCCCGTCGTAATTGCGTCCAAGGCGCAATGGGCACTGGAATTAGGAGATCTGGCAGAGCCGCAGAACTTGGGTAATGTTGGTTTATTGCCGTCAGTAGAAAGCTCGCTAATGCCAGGGCTTCACGCTCACCGCGGTGAAATTTCAATTGGTGGACCAAATAAGCGCCACAATGCTGGTGCAGTACTGGTGCCACGGCAAGATGCGTGAGCGGTGTGTAGAGGCATCGTCCGCAAGTCTTCTGAGCAATTGGCAGAGGTAATGCGCAATGCCCGCACGCATTGGTGTTCAAGGCTACGGCAGTCCGGCAATACGGGCACATATGATCATTTAGACCTAGGGGATCTCGCCATTGATGGGCGGTTAACGGCAATTGACAAAGCACGCAGACGTCGCCGACGACACAATCGATAGCCAAACGAGCTGCGCGCCGAATAGTGTTTATAAGCATAATTAGTTGGACTCTTCGCGGATTTCAGCAGGTAGACTAATTCGGCGCGAGGGGTGTGCTATGGGTTGTTGCCGAAAATTCGGTGAGTACTTGACTTGATCTGTATACGGATCGGCATAACCCGCGGCTNAAACATCCACGATAATTAGACATTGTTAAGCTGGCGCACAAAAAATTAGAACAACACTGGAGCTATGGTTAGAATTCAAGTGACCAAGCGATANCGTCTTCGCCCCNAACATGACGCTTAATCTAACAAGGAAAATAAGTGGAATACCAAGTACAACAGCAGGACATCGAATTCTTATTGGATGATGTTTTTGATGTGCAAAGTGTTTGGAGCGAGATCGAGGCATTTGCCGATTTGTCGCCAGATGTGGTCAAAGCCATTGTTGCTGAGGGTGGTCGGGTGGCCTCTGAGGTCATGGCGCCGCTTAATCAGTCTGGTGACACGGAGGGCTGTCAGTGGCAGGACGGCAACGTCACAACCCCGAAAGGATTTGCTGCGGCGTTCGGTGAAATAGCTCAGGGCGGTTGGCTGGGGCTATCGGGTAATCCTCAGTTTGGCGGACAGGGCATGCCAAAGAGCCTTGGTTGCATGGTGGAAGAGATGTTTTGGTCGGCGAATAGCAGCCTCTACTTGTACGGTACCCTGACCGTAGGGGCCTGTTTGTGCATAGACGCCCATGGTACGCCGGAGCAAAAGAGCACGTATTTGCCGAAGCTCTATTCGGGCGAGTGGACAGGAGCAATGGCCTTGACCGAGTCTCACGCCGGCACCGACCTTGGCATTATGCGCACCAAGGCCGAGGCGCAGAGCGATGGCAGTTATGCCATCACAGGCCAGAAGATTTTTATCACCAGTGGTGAGCACGATATGGCGGAAAACATCGTGCATTTAACTCTAGCCCGATTGCCGGACGCGCCAATGGGTAGTAAGGGAATTTCGTTATTTATCGTGCCGAAATACCTACCGGACAGTGATGGCAGTCTGGGTGACCGCAATGGTTGGTCCAGCGGTTCGCTGGAACACAAAATGGGTATAAAAGGCAGCGCCACCTCGGTGATCAATTACGACGGCGCCAAGGGCTNTTTGCTCGGCGAGGAGAATCAGGGCCTTGCGGCCATGTTTACTATGATGAACTACGAACGTCTCAGCGTTGGTTTGCAGGGTCTTGGTGCAGCTCAACTGTCCTACCAACACTCTGCGAATTATGCACACGACCGGTTGCAAGGACGGGCACCTGCCGGTCCGCAAACCCCGGACGCGGCAGCCGACTCGCTACTGGTGCATCCGGACGTTCGACGCATGTTACTGACCCAANGGGCGTATGCCGAGGGCTGCAGGGCCATGGGCTTTTATGTCGGTATGCAGCTCGATCTCGAGAAGTATGCAGGTGATCAGCGAGCAGGACGGATAGGTCAACTGCTTACCCCCGTCGTCAAAGCCTTTTTAACCGACCGAGGGTTAGAATGTGCGGTGCTTGGACAGCAGGTACTTGGTGGGCACGGCTATATCAAAGAGTGGGGGATGGAGCAGATCGTTCGTGATGCGCGGATCGGCCAAATTTATGAAGGTACTAATGGTGTGCAGGCGATTGATTTGGTGGGCCGCAAGATCATTCGTGATGGCGGTAAGACACTGCAAGATTTACTGGGCGAGATAACCGCCAGCGCGGTTGCGCCCGAATTTGCCCAGCCGTTGGCTGAGGTTTGTCAGCGTTTAGACTCCGTCACTCAGTCGGTGGTCGCGCGTAGCCAACAGGATCCCAACTTACCTGGTGCGGTATCGGTCGACTTCTTGGATTTCGTTGGCCTTACCTTATGTGCCTGGATGTGGGCGCGTATGGCCAGTTGTGCTCCACAGAACGAATTCGGCGACGCCAAACGCGCAACCGCGGCATACTTTTTTGCGCGGCTACTGCCTCAGACTTTGGGGCTGGAGCAAAGTATTCAGGCAGAATCCTCAGTTGTCATGGCGATGCCAGAGGCCTCGTTTTAGCTTCTGGGAAACGCCCAAGGATGCGAAGCGGACAGACCGCCGTCAACCGGTAATGCGTGGCCGTTAACATAAGACGCACGGTCACTGAGTAAAAAGCATGCGGCTTCGCCAATTTCGCTGGGATGGCCGTAGCGTTTNGCTGGATTAATCTGCCCAATCCTGTCCTCNTTACCNCGCTCGCGNGCGCGGTCGAAAGTCGGCTTGGTCATGCCTGTCTCAATAAGCCCTGGACATATAGCATTTATTCTTACACCGGTACCATAGAGCTGGTACGCGGTAGTTTGGACTATGCTGATGACGCCAGCTTTGCTGGCCGAATAATCTACCCCGCCCGCGTTTGCGCGCAGTCCTGCGACTGATGCGGTNCAAACTATCGCGCCTTGTCCCTGACTAACGAAATACGGNACGCTGTGTTTGATCGCCAAAAATACGCCAACAGTGTTGACAGCTAAGGTGCGCTGCCAGTCTTCCACNGTCAATTCAGTTAGGCTTTTGCCGCCGCCAGAAACGCCGGCGTTGGCGTAGATTCCGTCTATGCCTCCATGCTGTGCCACACACTGATTAATGAACTCTGCCACGGCAGCCTCGTCGCTCACGTCGGCNTGCACGGCTGTGGCGGTGCCACCGTTCTGTTTGATTTCATCGACAGTAGAGCTGACACTTTCATTAAGATCTACGCAGACAACCTTTGCTCCGTAGCCTGCAGCGAGAATGCTGGTGGCGCGGCCGATCCCGCTGCCGGCACCGGTAATAACAATGCGTTTTTCAGTTAACACGAATATCCCCTGTGGTGTGGTTTCTGGGCTTTACTGACCAAGCGCCGTAAAGCCCGCTATGATTTTGCTATAGATGTTGTCAAAGGCGCCATTGCTCATAATCACAAGATGACGCCTGCGTCCGCCCTCANGCTTGGGCAACTGCAGTAAATGTTCCACCAACTTATCGGTGCTGTCTTCAACATTAGCATCGACGACGCAGTCGCTTGCGAGTTGCTGTACATCCCATTTGATATTGCGGCCGCGAAACCAAATCACTCGGTCAGCGGCAGCACAACAGGTCGTCAGGTCGGCTTGTAGAGTGCCGAGTGACATGGTGTGGGTGCGGGGCTCGATAATAGCGACGATCTCGTCAGCGCTGGCGTTGTCCCGCAGTCCCTGCAACGTCGTTCGAATCGCAGTTGGGTGGTGGGCAAAGTCGTCGTAAATGACGGTGCTGGGGTCTTCAAAGATGACTTCCATTCGGCGTTTCACGCCGCTGAATTTGTTTAAGGCTTCGATAGATACGTTGGTTGGCACGCCTGCATGACGCGCAGCGGCAATCGCATTNATGGCGTTGGAGCGGTTATGAGCGCCTTTGAGTGTCCATTTAATGATCCCTTGGCCAGCGCCGTTGAGGAGCACCTCGAACGCCTCAGGATCCGCCAAACTTTGGTTGGTCGACCATAAATCTCCGCTGTCTTGTTCTACCGGCTTTCGGGGCGCCTTATCACCCACCCTCGCTATTTCGCTCCAGCAGCCCTGATGGAGTACGTCATTGAACGCCTCATCGTCGCTGGGTGCNAATACCAGCCCCCCTGCAGGAACGGTTCTGAGCAGCAGGTGAAACTGAGCCTGAATGGCCGCAATGTCTGGAAATATATCGGCATGATCGTATTCGAGGTTGTTTACGATCAACGTGCGCGGGCGATAATGCACGAATTTTGCGCGACGATCGAAATAGCTGGTGTCGTATTCGTCTGCTTCAACGACAAAGAATGGGCTGTCGCCGATCCGCGCGGATTGTTCGAAATTATTGGGTGCACCGCCAATTAGATAGCCGGGGTTAAGACCTGCCTGGTCTAAGATCCACGCCAGCATACTCGCCGTCGTTGTTTTACCGTGAGTGCCTGCGACTGCCAATACCCAGCGGTTGCGCAACACCGTGTTGCCCAGCCACTCGGCACCGGAGGTGTAGCTCAGATTCCGTTCGAGTATGTATTCGATCGCGGCATTGCCTCGAGGCAGGCCGGCATTGCCGACAATGATCTGATCTGGTGGCGGCTCGAGTTGGGCGGGGTCGAAACCTTCGAAGGCACGGATATCGGCTTGGCTAAGTTGATCTGACATCGGCGGATATATGGCGCCGTCGCTGCCGCTGACCTCAAACCCCATCTGTTTTGCCAACTGCGCAAGACTCCCCATAAGAGTGCCGCCGATGCCTAGGAAGTAGAGATGTTTACTCATGCGGATGCGCCTAAAANGGGCAGAAATTGTCGCACAAATTTCCGGAATCGCAGACAATTCTGCCCCCAGCGAATAAACGCTGCTTGAAGGAGAAACCTATGGTCAAGGCAAATGCCTTTTATGCCCAATCCGGTGGTGTTACTGCGGTTATTAACGCGACAGCCTGTGGCGTATTACAAACCGCTGCGGAGCATAAAGATNTAATTGGCAAAGTCTTGGTCGGTGCCAATGGCATTGTAGGAGCGTTGAACGAGGAATTAATTGACGCGTCCAAAGAAANCAAGCGCGCCATTGCGGGGTTGCGTACTACCCCGGGCGGGGCNTTTGGATCGTGTCGCTANAAACTTAAGCCTTATGCGGANGATCCGCGTGAATATCATCGNCTGATTGAGGTATTNAAAGCACATAATATCCGTTACTTCTTTTATAACGGCGGCGGCGATTCTCAGGACACTGCGAATAAAGTGTCACAACTCGGTGCCCGCGTAGGCTACCCGCTGCAGTGCATCGGGGTGCCAAAGACGGTCGATAACGACCTGCCAATAACGGACTGCTGCCCGGGTTTCGGTTCGGTTGCGAAATATGTTGCGGTCTCGACTAAGGAGGCGGCGCTCGATATTGAGTCGATGTGTGCGACATCGACCAAGGTTTTCGTGTTGGAAGTCATGGGACGGCATGCAGGTTGGATCGCAGCGGCCGGCGCGTTAGCGCGGGAGCAAGCAGGCGATCCTCCCCACATCATTTTGTTGCCCGAGGTGCCCTTTAATCAGCAGCAGTTTCTCCGTCGGGTGAAAGCCACCGTTGCGGAAAAAGGCTTCTGCGTTGTCGTGGTTTCCGAGGGCGTGCGGCTCGCAAATGGCAAATTTGTGGGTGAGTCTGGTGCATCCAAGGATGCTTTTGGTCATGCGCAGCTTGGAGGAGTGGCTCCAGTGATTGCCAATATGGTGACGGCTAAGCTGGGATTCAAAAACCACTGGGCGGTGGCCGATTATTTGCAGCGCTCAGCTCGGCACGTTGCTTCTGCAACCGATGTAGAACAGGCGTATGCGCTGGGGTGCGCGGCGGTTAAATTAGCTGTGGCCGGCAAGACGGCGGTGATGCCGACGATTGTGCGAACCAACGATTCGCCCTATCGCTGGAAAATTGGCGAAGCAAAATTGTCCAAGGTTGCGAATGTAGAGCGGTTTATGCCNAAGAGTTACATCACGAAAGATGGTTTTGATATCACTGCCCGAGCGATGCGTTATTTGCGGCCGTTGATCGCCGGAGAAGACTACCCGAGGTATAAAAATGGAGTGCCAGAATATGTGCGGCTCAAGCAACAGCGGGTGGCCAAGAAATTGCCGGAGCAATGGTANCGGCNGNNCAANTGCAGTNANTCTAACANANCGCATATTAAAAAANAGGGGGCNAAGGCCCCCTNTTNTTCAGCCNGGAAAATCCTAGGCCAANAGTGGCGCGATCACCAAGCTAACAATCGCCATCACGTTGATGAGGATGTTCATCGATGGGCCAGAGGTATCTTTGAAGGGGTCGCCGACCGTGTCGCCGACAACTACTGCGGCGTGAACATCGGATCCTTTGCCGCCCAGATTGCCTTTTTCAACATATTTTTTAGCGTTGTCCCAGGCGCCGCCCGCGTTGGCCATAGTAAGAGCGAGTAGAACGCACCCGATTAAACCACCCCCAAGAGTTCCACCGAGAGCCTCTGCGCCCAGCGTAAAACCGACTACTGGTGGAACAGCCACGGCGATGATTCCTGGTAAAAGCATCCTTTTCAATGCCGCGGCTGTCGCGATGTCGACACATTTGGCGTTATCTGGTTCAGCGGTTCCCTCCATAAGGCCAGGAATTTCGCGGAATTGTCGGCGGATTTCCTCGATCATTTCCATCGCGGCATCGCCCACCGCAGTCATAGTTATGCTGGCGATCAAAAATGGGACCAAGCCGCCAATAAATAGGCCAATGAGAACATTTGGATCGCCAATGTGCAGGATAAAATTGCCGCCTCTTTCCACGGTCAGCACTTCGACGAACGCTGCAATAATTGCCAGTGCTGCGAGTGCCGCAGCCCCGATGGCAAAACCTTTGCCCATGGCGGCTGTGGTATTACCTAATTCATCGAGAGAGTCGGTGATGGCTCTCGTTTCTTCTCCCAAGCCACCCATTTCCGCGATACCACCAGCGTTGTCTGCTACCGGTCCATAAGCATCCACGGCCATTGTCATGCCTACTGTGGCTAGAAGCCCTACTGCAGCAACTCCGACCCCATATAAGCCGGCCATTTCAGTAGACACCCAGATGATTGCACAGATTACAAGCAAAGGTCCGACGACTGACTGCATGCCAACAGATAAGCCGGTGATCATAACGGTCGCCGGCCCTGTCTTGCCTGATTCAGCGATGTTAACGACAGGCGTTGATGCCGTGTAATACTCCGTAATGAGGCCAATACAAATGCCACCGGCCGCCCCAAACAAGACCGCGTACCAAATATCGGTCGTCAAACCAACCATTTGGACAAGGACGTAGGCCACTGCCATGAAAAGAATGGTAGTTCCAATCATGCCAAATCTCAGTGCTTTGGCGGGTTCGAAGGTAGACATCGCCCGCACCGCACCGATCCCAAGGATTGAACAAATTAAGCCACTCGACGCGAGCGCTAGCGGTAAAAACATCAGCGTCGCCCGACCGTCTGCTTCGCTCATTTCGGGTGCTAGAGCAGTTATCGACGCCGCTGCGAGTGTGGACGCTATGGCAATAGTCGCGATCATAGAGCCTACGTATGATTCGAAAATATCCGATCCCATGCCCGCTACGTCGCCAACATTATCGCCAACGTTATCCGCAATCACACCAGGGTTTCTTGGGTCGTCTTCAGGGATTCCCTGCTCGATTTTCCCGACTAAGTCGGCGCCAACATCCGCGCTTTTTGTGTAAATGCCGCCGCCCACTCGAGAAAACAAGGCAACTACGGATCCGCCCATACCAAATCCGTGGATATGATGCGCGGTTTCAGGGTCTCCACCGAAGAAATAATAGACAGAACCCAATCCTATAAGGCCAAGCGAGGCCACTGCGAGCCCCATAATGGAACCACCAAAGAAGGCCACCGAAAGTGCGCTGGCCTGGCCGACAGTATGCGCCGCATTAGTCGTTCTGACATTGGCCTGTGTAGCGGTGTACATGCCGAACCAACCCGCGCAAGCTGAGGATAATGCTCCCGCGATGAAAGCTATCGCTGTAGAAGATCCAAGCGAGAAGTAAATAGCGACCACAAGTACCGACGCGAAAATTGCCAGCTGCGTATATTCTCTCTTCATGAAAACCATAGCGCCTTCATGAATAGCGCCTGCGATTTTCTGAAGAGCCTCCGAACCCGGGTCATAGCTGCGCACGATCATATAAATAATCACGGCCACAACCATGCCAAGTACGCCAAGTAATGGCGGCCATATCAAGAGATCAGTCATTTAAGTCCCCAACAGATTGGTGTATCGGTCTGCAAGAGGACATAGGAATATAATGTTCTGGATAGTCAGAACTAGCCCCCTGCAAGTCTGCGGCGCGTATGATACCAGCGTGAACGGGAGTTACCATATGCATTCGGGGTAAATTAACGATCCCCCAGCGTTGTTTAAATCGTTGGTGCTAGCCTTGGGTCAGCAGAGTGCGTAAATCGATGATCGCTGCATTTGCCCGAGAAATATGCGACGCCATTACGAGTGAGTGATTAGCCAGCGGACCAAAGCCATCGCCATTGAGGACCATTGGGCTCCAGAGTGTTTCTTGGGTCGGCTCCAATTCGCGGATGATCTGTTTCAGCGAAACCCGCGCATTCTTCTTGTCTAGTACATCGGCAAAGTCGTTGTCGATTGCATGCAGCATATGGATTAAACCGTAGGTAAACCCGCGCGCTTCATAAAAGACATTGTCTATCTGTAGCCATGGCGTTTTCACTATTCGCTCTTGGGGACTTTGGGTTGCTTGACTGGCTGCAATATCGCCGGCTAGGTCCGTATTGAGCTGGCGTTTGCCGACACTGGCAGAAAGTCTTTGCGATAGGCTGCCGAGGCGTGTTTCGACGGCGGCAAGCCACTGCTGCAGATTATCGGCGCGAGCATAGAACTGCGCGTTAGCTTCGAGTGGGTTGGTCAGCCGATTTCGGTAAGCTTGGAAATATTCAATACCGATCCGGTACTGATCCTCGGTTTGGGGCAACAGCCAAGAATTATTGTCAAAGAAGAACTTAGCTTCCGCCTCTGCCAGATCCGGGTCTTCTGTGGATTGGCTTTGCGAGCGCGAAAAGTCATTTCGATAAACTCGTGCCGTGTCTCGCAGTAATGTCAGCGTTCCGAATTCCCATTCTGGGATATTGTCCATCCACGCACCCGGTGGTAGCAGGTCGTTAGACAGGTAGCCACCGCGTTTGCTCAGCAGCGTGTCTGCCAGCTCTATGACCGCCGTGGTGGTGATGTAGCCAGTGACTACCTGCTGATCATTATTCGTGGCGTACTCTAGAGCTTTGGCGCGCACATCAAAGTGGTCTGGCTCACTGTTCCACCACCAGCCGATTGAGCCAATTAGTATAGACAAGACGGCTAAGCTGCCGCCCACGCTCCGCAGCACCATTCGCTTGGATGAAGGCTCTACCGGTTTGTCCATAATGTCATCGGTGACCACAGCGCGTCGCTGCCAGAATTTCCATTGCATAGTGTTGTCCGTTAATCCGACTCGATCAACTGAGTGTGATGGAAGGGTGCCTCGACAATGTCACCGCTCGCTAGCTCGATTTTTAGCGTACTGGGGCTGTCGCCTAGTTGTACGTCGAATAACATCAAATGCTTCCCGCCGCTGGCGAAACTGACTACCGCGCCTGGTTCAACGGGTATCTCAGACAGCGGGCGCATGCGCATTTGGCCGTCGATTTTTGTGATCGTGTGCATTTCAATGCTCGCCGCTATGTCGCTGCTAACGCCAACAATGGTGGCAGTTGCATCGCCCTTATTCTTGAAATCAAAGTAGCCCGCAGTAATTGTCCGCCCCGGCAGAGGGGTACGAACGCTGGCATTGCTCACCTCATAGATTGCGGTGTCTTGCACAGATGGCTTGCAACCTCCCATGCTCGCCATCAATGTGCAGGCGAGTAAAGTGCCGAACCCAGCCTGAAGCCGTTTCAGAAACATGTGCCCTCCACGCGATTGGGGCTTGAAATTATAATGCCAGCGCTCAAAGGCATCGTGCCTTTCGAGCTTTGAAGTCGTTCCTTTAAAAGTCGGTAGACAAATCTTCCCTGTTCGTCATTGCTGACCGCTATAGTGAAGCGACATCGAAGGGTTCGATCTAACTGCGCGAGTAAGCGTCGCAGTTGCTCGGTTGTTGCTTGTCTTGCCTGTCGTAGATCGCCTCTCGGTAACTTGATGCGGACGAATTTTGAATTTGCAAGTAATGCCAACTGATTTTCTGTGGGGATGATCGAAGGGTGTTGAGGGTCCAAGCGGCGCGCGTGATCTAAGGCGCGCTGTGCGGAAGATTGTTGGCGTCCTGCCAATGCCCGCAATGCGACGTCGATGTGATGCTCGACAATTTGTTCTAAACCGCGTCGTGCGGCCAAATTCGTTGGATCAAGGGCCAGCATCTGAGTAAATATTTCCTCTGCACTGTTGGCATAGGGCGAACTAAATTGCATACGATCGATGGCGTCCAAGGCGGCGTATTCCAGATCCAACAGGCGGCTCTGTTGCTCGGCCGTCAGATTCTCGGGCGGCGGCGCCAGCGGTGCTGTGGTGCAACTCATCAATGTCAGACAAAACCAAGCCGCGAGTGCAGCGCGTGTAAACCGCGATAATAGTTGGTGGCAGTGAATCGTTGGTACTTTTATCATGGTTGGATCGTGAGCGAATGATTCAGCAAGCGGCTGGCGCGGCGCTCGGTTAACTCTGGAATGTAATTCATATGGTTTTTTTTCGCGAGCGAGTTAATGGCTTGCTTAATCTGAATGCACGCGGTGGCGCAAAGAGTAGCTGGCGCAGAAGCGCTTCCAAGAGCGCAGGCGTTCTCTCGTTGGTTGTAAGTCTAACCGCCCTATGCCTGTCGGCTTTTTCCGCAGGCGCAGAGGATTTCCTGCGGCCTTCAGCACAACCTTTTCAAGAACCGACATTTCTGGCAGTTGATGAAGCCTTTGCTATTCGGTCCGACCGCACAGATTCAGGGGCTGTGCGAATAACTTGGGACATTGCTCCCGACTATTATTTGTACCGCCATCAATTTTCTGTTCGTATCTACGGAACACGGATAGACGAGTTGCAAATCCCGCCCGGCGAAGAAAAGTTCGACGAATTTTTTGGTGATGTTGAGGTCTACTAT
>PAFJ01000046.1 GCA_002704325.1 Gammaproteobacteria bacterium
CGCGCGGGTCTAGGCTCGTTTCGCGATCTCCTTATTGGAGTGGCTCAGGATCCTGCCATGCTGGTGTTTTTAGACGCTGGGGTGAATACCAAGGATTCACCGAATGAGAATTTCGCGCGGGAAGTGATGGAGCTGTTCACGATGGGCGTGGGCAATTACAGCGAGGCGGATGTGCGTGAGGCGGCACGGGCGTTTACNGGNTGGTCGGTNGACGATTTATCTTTTTATGTTGACCNGCAGCTGCATGACGGCGACAGCAAACAATTCTTAGGTTCAACCGGCNCCTTCGACGGCGTCGACATCATCGATCTTATTTTGCAGCAAGCGGTCGCGAGCGAGTTTGTNGCGGCAAAAATTTATCGGTTTTTTGTCAGTACCGAACTGTCTGAGGCCGGCGCAAAACAGTTGGGGCGGTTGCTGCGGCAAAAAGATTATGACGTTGGCGATTTTTTGCAGGTGCTTTTGCTCTCTGAGGACTTTTATNTAAACCGCGGTGTGCGCATCAAGGGTCCGGTTGAATTGGTGGTGTCGACNTATAAGAAGCTTGGTCTTGCGCAAATTCCCGGCGTGCCAGACTTCAACCAGGCCACCCAAGGGGTTGGTCAGAGGTTAATGCACCCGCCCACGGTTGCTGGGTGGTCCCATGGCAGAAGTTGGATCACGCCATCGCTGCTCTACGAGCGCGGTAATTTTGTGTTGGACGTGTTGTTCCCNGATATGAGTTTTGTGCCACCCGATCGATTTCCTGTGTTCACCCCTGAGGTGGCCAAAGTACAACAACGATTGAGGCAGGGCATGAGCATTACTGCCGCCACGCGTCCGACCGCCGTGCAACAGGGTGGCATGATGGCGCAATCCAACGCGCTTGCGGATCGCGATGAAGATTTTAATACCAGAATCGGCAGCATGCGTGGTTGGCAGATGGCCATCGAGCGGGTTAAACCGATCTTGCGTGCTCCGGCGCGGCTNCGGTTGAGTGACGAGGTGCTGGCGGCCGGATTGGCATCACCACATGACGTGGTAGAGCACTTCCATAAACAATATTTCAGTGTCGAGCTGGCGCCTGAGGTGTTGCAGGATTTGGCGCAGTCGTTGGCAGCGGATTTGGCTAGCGAAGACATAGCGGCTACTCACAGCTATCTAGAGGCGCCCTTGCGCCGGCTGCTGCATAAAATGTTGAGCCTGCCGGATTATCAGTTGGGTTAGGGNAGAANTATTNTGTCGTTNAGGATTATCGAGTGAAACGTAGAACCGTTCTCCAGGGATTGTCGGGCGCACTGACCCTTGCGCTTGCGCCTAATGCGCTGGCGTCCGCGATAAGGAAAAAAACTTCTGGCGTCCGCAAGCCGATCCTAGTGGCCCTTGAGTTGTCTGGAGGCAATGATGGCCTCAATACCGTGGTGCCGTTCCGTAACGATGACTACTACCGGCTGAGGCCGTCAATCGGCATTCCGCCTGCAGAGCTNNTGGCCTTGGATGGGGAATTTGGTTTCAANCCGGGTCTGGCNGGGTTGCAGTCGTTGTGGCGTAACGAGCAATTGGCCATCGTCCATGGATGTGGCTACTCGCAGCCGTCCTATTCGCATTTTACCTCCATGGCGTATTGGCATACCGGTTCGCCGAATCGGGGCAANGAATTTGGCTGGCTCGGTAGGGTTGCGGACAATTTGGCTAACCAGCGCCGTGACAACATGTTGGTAAACATTGGCGCGCATCAGTCATTGGCCGTTAATAGCAAGATTCATACGCCGGTGGTGTTTGATGACCCGCATAAATTTCAGCGGGATCGGTGGATGTCGGCTTCTGAATCCCCGTTAAGCAATTTCGCGGGGGCCGCGTTTGACGGGCGCTCGAATCGGGACTATCTGCATGCCATTCATGACAGTGCGGAAGCCTCGTCCAANCTAATCCGCTCCGCTTGGCANGCNTATACTGCTGATGCAGATTATGGCGTNGCGCCCTTTGANTTNCCNAAGGTCGCNGCGTGTATTGACGCCGAATTACCAACTCAGCTCTATCATGTTTCCGTTAGGAATAATGCCTTCGATACCCATGTGCAGCAGCCTGCCTTGCATCGGCGGTTGTTGAGCTATGTATCCGATGCGGTAACGGCGTTTATTAGAGATCTGGACGCCAAAGGGTGCGCGGATGAGGTTGTCGTGCTGCTTTATTCTGAGTTTGGCCGCCGCCCTGCTGAAAACGCTAATCAAGGCACCGATCATGGGACTGCNAATGTGATGATGCTCGCCGGCAAGCCGATTCGTGGCGGGCACTATGGCACACCAGTGGAGCTGAGTGCGCTTGGGTCAGAGGACAATCCTCGGCATAGCGTCGATTTTCGGCGTGTCTATGCCAGCCTCATTGATGGTTGGCTTGGCAGTTCGAGCCAAGTGGTGTTGGGTGAGGCCTTTTCCGGTTTTGATTTTTTTCGTGTTTGAGTAGCCGGCCTATTCAGGTGCGCTGAAGCTGAGTTCGGCGTTGCGGTCTAGGGCTCTGAGTGTTGTTTCGGTAAGGACCAGCAAATTATGTATTTTCGGGGAGNGGGGAAATGTCGGTAGCACAACCTTTGGCTGGCGTTACGGTGCTGGACTTTGGGCAAGTTTATAATGGCCCTTATTGCGGTTTTTTATTGGCCCAAGCGGGTGCGAGGGTGATCAAAGTAGAGTCGCCGAGAGGCGAAACCCTGCGTGGACGCGGCGACCCGAATTCAGTGAGCCAGCCGTTCGCTATGCTCAATGGCGGTAAGGAATGCATCACTTTGAACATCAAGAGTGAGCGAGGCCAACAACTGCTCAAACAACTGGTTATGCATGCAGACGTATTGGTAGAGAATTTTGCGCCGGGTACGTTGACAGAATATGGAGTGGGCAGTGATGAACTGCGGGCGCTTAATCCGCGTCTTATTTATGCCGCGAGCACAGGCTACGGTAGTATCGGCCCTTACCGAGATTATCTGGGTATGGACATTACTCTGCAGGCCATGAGCGGCATCATGAGCGTTACCGGAGCGGACGATGGTCCACCGATGAAAGCCGGTGTGGCATTGTGCGATTTTCTCGGTGGAGTGCACTTATACGCGGGCATTACCTCTGCGCTATATCAACGAGAACAGACGGGCTTAGGCGCGGTGCTGGATATTTCCATGCAGGATTGTGTTTTCCCAACGTTGACGACTCAGTTGGGTACGTTTTTTCAAGCCGGTAAGCAGGGGCCGCGCACGGGCAACCGTCAGGCCGGTTTGTCCACCGCGCCGTATAACGTCTATCAAGCCCGCGATGGGCATGTTGCGATGATTTGCATTCGCGAAGGCCATTGGCGCAATCTTTGTGCGGCTATGCAGCAACCGGATTTGGCGACAGATCCGCGTTTTTCTAAGGCCAGTTTGCGGACTAAAAATATCGATGAATTAGACGCCACTATTGAGGCCTGGACGCTTCAGTACGACAAAGCGGAGATTTTTGCGGTGGCCCAGCGCCACGGTGTGATCTGCGCGCCAGTGCAGGATTTGCATGACGTGGTGAACGATCCGCATTTGCACGCTCGAGGCTCGCTGCACTGGCATGAGCACGAATCGTTGGGCAAAACCGTGTTGTTTTCTACGCCGCTGCGGTTCAAAGGCAGCGAACCACCACCGCCTCAATCGGTTGCGGGGTTAGGGGCGCATAGCGACGTAGTGTTGGCAGAGTTGCTGAAGCTATCTGGCCCGGAGATAGACACCCTCAGAGCAGAGGGCGCGATTTAGTTCGAAGGGAAGCTGCGACCGGCTGCTTGTGCTAATCTTCTGCCCCCATTTTGTTGGAACACACAGCGTGACCACTGAATTTAACACCATCGAAGAGGCTTTAACTGCGATCCGCAACGGCGAAATGATCGTGGTGGTGGATGATGATGATCGTGAAAACGAAGGCGATCTGATTATGGCGGCCAGCAAGGCAACGCCTGAAGCGGTCGCGTTCATGATCCGGCACACCAGCGGCATTTTGTGTACGCCGATTCTTCAGGAGCAGGCCACAGCGTTGCATCTGGAACCGATGGTCGGGCGCAATGATGCGCCTATGAGTACCGCATTCACTGTGTCGATTGACTACAAGCAAGGCCTGACCACCGGTATCTCTGCAGAAGAGCGGGCGGCTACGGTAGTGGCGCTGACATCGAGCAATGTTGCCGCGGATGATTTTGTACGACCGGGTCATATTTTCCCCTTGGTTGCCCGTCAAGGTGGAGTGCTGGTGCGCTCAGGGCATACCGAAGCCGGCACCGATCTGGCCAGTTTGGCCGGCTTACCGCCTGTTGGCTTGCTAGCAGAATTGGTTAACGACAACGGCACCGTTCAACGCTTGCCCGAATTGGTAGAGTTTGCGGCAACGCATAAGCTCAAAATAATCACCATTGCAGATTTAATTGCCTACCGACAGCAGCGCGAAAAACTCGTGGAGCGCAGTTATGAATTTGCCGTTAAAACGTCAATCGGCGACGCCAAGGCGTTTGCTTACCGCACTCAATTTGAAGATGCAGAGCACGTTGCTGTGGTTTTTGGTGATATTGCTGCAATGGATTCGGTGCCGGTGCGCATCCACCGCGAAAAATTGGTTGAGGATATCTTTGGCGCCCAGGGTGAACACCAGACGAATGTTCTGCAAGCGGCACAAAACCGTATTGAGAAGTTGGGCGGCGGCGTGTTGATTTATTTGCGCACGGGTTTTGTCGGGGTGCCGCATGAAAATCTGGCGTCTCAAAGCAAAGAAGAAGAACGTCGCAGCGAATGGCTTGAAGTCGGTGTAGGCGCACAAATTCTGCGTGATTTAGGTGTCAGCAATATTCGTCTAATCGCGGGTCGCGAAGTGGACTATGTGGGCGTCGAGGGCTTTGGCTTGACCCTGTTGTCTACCGAGATTTTATAGAACACTGGCGCGATCAGCGCCGATACTGGAATACCACCCGCTTATCTGGTGGACCCACAAAAACGATGCGCAGATCTTGGCCGCGAATGTTGCAGCTGGTGCAGCGCAGTTTTGCTCTCAACTCGGTGATCGGGAAGTCGTCGCCGAGTCGCTCGATCAATTTTTCAAGGTTCAACTGCATACTGCGCTGACAGCGCTCGCATTCCGCATAAAGATGGAATGACTCCAGTAAATCGTTCAGGCTATGCATCGGTACTGCAGATGCTTGGCGCATTAGCGCGGCTCCAGAACATACAAAAATACTGTATAAATGTACACTATAAGTTNACAGTTCAGGCGGGNGCGTGTGTACNGTCAGTAACAACTGCTGGGAGGATGANNGTGTTGAAACCGATAGCTATTACCTTNGGTGATCCNGCTGGNATCGGCCCAGAGGTNGTGCTNAAGACGTTGCTCAAGCACCCGCANCCGCGACATCCATGGGTCTTAGTTGGTGCGCGNTGGAGTTTNCAGCGNAGCGCAGCAGCACTTGGGCTGGCNNTGCCTGCCGTCGATACAATAAAGGCCTTCAATCAAGCGACGGCTGCGGTCAGTATTCTCGAGCCAACGGCTGCCGCCGCCCCTGCAGACTTCTGTTTTGGTCAGGTTCAAGCTGCCTGTGGTGATGTGGCTGTGCGTTCAATCGAGCTTGCCGCTGCTGGCTGTCTCGCTGCGGAAGTTGCGGCGATGGTGACCGCTCCGATTAACAAAGAGGCGATTCATGCGGCGGGTTATGTGAACGATATTGGTCACCAAGAGATACTTGCACGCGTCTCGGGTGTCAACCGGACTGCGACTATGTTGATGACACCTGGGCTCAAGGTCGTACATCTGTCGACTCATAAATCTCTAGCGCGCGCCGTGGAATACGTACGGTACAGCACGGTGTTGGACAAGCTGCAGTTGATGCATGACACACTCACCCGTTGGGGCATGCAACAGCCGCGTATTGCGCTGGCGGCATTGAATCCGCATGGGGGCGAGGGTGGATTGCTCGGCCAAGAGGAAGTTGAGGAACTCATTCCGGCAGTCGCCGAGGCGCAAAATTTAGGCATTGATGTGACCGGCCCAGTACCGGCAGATTCGGTATTTAATCGGGCGATTAACGGCGAGTTTGATGTGGTCTTGGCGCTTTACCATGATCAGGGCCATATCGCGATCAAGGTGCATAATTTCCATCAGTCCACTACAGCAACGCTGGGGATTCCCTTTGTTCGTACCTCTGTCGACCACGGCACGGCATTTGATATCGCTGGCAAAGGGCTGGCTGACCCTACTGGTTTGTTGGCCGCGGCAGAGGCGGCAGAGGCTATTGTGGATGGCCGCCTGACCTGACTGCGGCGCTTGAGTTGCGCTGTCGCTGCGGCTTCTTCTGCGCACGGCCATCGTTCAGAACTGCCCGGTTGCTGTCTATGCCCACGCATGGCTCTGTGGCACACTCAAGCGCAAAGATGCGCTCAAATCAGTGCCAGCTCATGGGGAGAGAGTAATGAAAGCAGCAGTATTTCGTGAAGTTAACGTGCCGATGCAGATCGAGGAAATCTCGGTTGCTAAACCCGGCCCTAGAGAGGTCCTTATTCGCACGATGGCCGCAGGGATTTGCCACAGTGATATGCATTTTTGGAATGGCAGTTATCCTGGCAGAGTGCCAATGGTGTTGGGCCATGAAAGCGCCGGCATTGTCGAGCAAGTCGGCAGCGACGTGCACTACGTCAAACCTGGCGACCACGTCATTACCTGTTTGTCGGTGTTTTGTGGTCATTGTGAGCAATGTGTAACGGGTCATTTGTCTTTGTGCCAGGAACCGGAAACTAACCGCGGCTCTGAAGAACAGCCGCGGCTAAGCCAAAATGATGAAGTGCTCACGCAGTTCGCGCAGTTGGGGTCGTTTGCCGAAATGATGCTGGTGCATGAACATGCACTAGTAAAAATCCGCGAAGACATGCCAATGGCACAGGCCGCTTTGATCGGCTGCGGTGTTACTACAGGTGTGGGTTCTGTTATCCACACTGCTAACGTAGAAACCGGTGCCACGGTAGCCGTTATCGGTTGTGGTGGTATTGGCTTGTCCGCTATTAACGGCGCAGCAATTGCTGGTGCGTCCCGAATCATTGCGGTAGACATGGTGGCATCTAAGCTCGACCTAGCGCGCAAGTTTGGCGCAACGGATGTGGTGGATGCCAGTGACGGTGACGCCGTGGCTAAGGTCATCGAGATGACCGGCGGCGGGGTACATTACTCGTTTGAAGCGATTGGTCTCAAAGCGACCGCTGAGCAGGCCTTCCAAATGTTGCGTCGGGGTGGCACAGCGACGGTTATTGGCATGATTCCGCCGGGGCAAATGGTTTCGCTGCATGGCGTTGACTTTTTGTCCGAGAAAAAGATTCAAGGCTCTATGATGGGGTCAAACCGGTTTCGGGTGGATATGCCACGGTTTGTGGATTTTTATTTGCAAGGCCGCCTGCATTTGGATGATTTGATCTCCAGACGTATTGGCTTAGAAGATATAAACGAGGGAATGGCCGCTTTGAACACCGGAGAAATCGCGCGTAGCGTGATCATGTTCGACTAGGCATCAGTTTGCGAGGAGGAGATTATGCGCTGGTTATCATTTTACCGCTCGGCACCCGATCTCAGCGAGGGATCGAGGTATACCCAAGCGACTTTCGGCTACATTGTCCCGGCGGGGACTGCAAGTGACGGGCAAGAAGGGGTCGTAGATGCGGGCGCGCGGAGCGAGTTCAGCACATTGCGTGAAGCGATTGCCGCGGACGCCTTGGATAATTTAGTTGAGCAGTGTGGTGACCAGGCAGATGTGCCTTTACAGGGGTTGCACTTTGCACCAACCATTACCGATCCAAAAAAAATTCTCTGTGTAGGTCTCAACTATANAGCCCACCAAGAAGAAACAGGCCGCGGTGGTGAGGGCGTACCAACAGTATTTGTGCGCTTCGCTGCGGCACAGATGGGCCATGGGGAGGCTATGGTGCGGCCACGCGAATCGGCGAGTTTAGATTTCGAAGGCGAGATCGCAATGATCATTGGCCGCGGCGGCCGGCGCATCGCACGTCAAAGTGCGATGGATCATGTCGCCGGTTTTGGCATATATAACGATGGTAGTGTGCGCGAGTTCCAGCGTCAGACCAGCCAATTCACTCCGGGTAAGAACTTTGCCAATACCGGAGGTTTCGGTCCTTGGATGATGACTCCGGATGAGATTGGCGATTTGTCGCAAATGGAAATAACCACACGCTTAAATGGTGAGGTTATGCAAAATGCTACTGCAGATTTGTTAGTGCATGACTTTGCTGAACTGATCGAATTTTGTTCCACCTTTATCGAGCTGGAGCCGGGGGATGTGATCGTAACCGGTACCCCAGGGGGCGTTGGTGCTGCACGCACGCCGCCGGTGTTCATGGACCAAGGGGATGTGATTGANGTGCACGTTAAGCCGATTGGTACTTTNACAAACCCGGTTGTTAACGANCTGCAGCCTTAGCGGGTGAGNTGGCGAAATAAACTTTAGATACTGCGAACGCCGGGCACGNAGCAATGCTGTGGCGTTTCGCGGTATTCGAACGAAGGGTACTGAGATGACCCCGTTGCACGTGACGCTGTTGCAGCGGTCNTAAAACGAACACAATCAGAGAATAGGGGGCGGTATGAGCAGTGAATTTACCGGAGCGGATCTTATCGCGGATGCGTTGGCGCAGTTGGGCGTAGAGCATGTCTTTGCCATCGTCAGTATTCATAACATGCCCATTCTTGACGCGCTTAATCGGCTGGGCAAAACCAAGATTATTGACGTGCGGCATGAACAGGCAGGTACTCACGCGGCGGACGGTTACGCTCGGGCGAGTGGCAAGTTGGGGGTCATGATTGCGTCGACAGGCCCTGGCACATCCAATACGGTCACTGGTTTATACGAGGCGCAGTATGGGTCGTCTAGGGTGTTAGTCATTACCGGGCAAGCGGAAACGGCGTTTTACGGTAAGGGTCTGAGTTACGTTCATGAAGCCGAAAATCAGGTGGCGATGCTCGCCAGTGTGTGTCGCCGAGTGGAAAGCCCGCGCCATATTGATCAATTGGGCAATGCGTTCAATGCGGTGGTTAATGACATGTTTACTGGGCGCGGCGCTCCTGGTGCGTTGGAAATTCCTATAGACATCCAATATGCCGCAGCAGCGCCTACGGAAGTTATATTGCCTAAGACTGAACTGTTTCAACCGGATGCTGATGGTCTGGCTAAAGTAGTCGAAAAATTCGCCAGCGCGCGTAAGCGCATTATTATCGCTGGTGGTGGCGTGATCGCCGCGAGTGCGGCCAAAGAGCTNCAGGCCTTAGCNGAANNGTTNGANATACCGGTACTGACAACCGTTGACGGGCGGGGTGTTATTCCGGANACCCATCCGCTGTGCNTCGGCAANTACTACAATTCTGCGGGCATGTATAACGCNCTGCTGGATGCNGATGTCACNCTCGCGATTGGTACTAAGTTTGCTGTCGGCGTTGGGGGCCAGTTTGCCGCTCAGACGCCGCCAGGTGACCTGATTCATATCGACATCGATGGCAACATGATTGGCCGCACCCATACAGCTCAGCTTGGATTAATTGCCGACGCCAAAGCAGCGTTGCTGGGTATAACCGCCCAACTGCAGGAGCCGTCGCCTAATGACAGTCAGTTTAACGACGGTGTTTGGCAGGCCAGAGACGGNGTTCGCGACGCCATGCGCGCACGTTTAGGNGACGACTGGCCTCAGGTTATGGACTGTATTCGTGACAAGTTACCGGCCGACAGTGTATTCGTGCGCGATCAAACGATCTCTGCATACAACTGGGGTAATCAACAATTCCCAATTCTTGAACCGCGGACGTCGATTAACCCAACGTCGGGAGCGATTGGGCCGGGATTCCCGATGAGTGTAGGAGCGGCTATCGCGAGTCAGCGCAAGACGTTGGTGATCCACGGCGATGGCGGCTTTATGTTCCATGCCACAGAATTGGCGACCTGCGCTCAGTATCAGGTACCGCTAATTATTTGTGTGTTTAACGATTCAGGATATGGGGTGTTGCGCTGGTTGCAGCAAAATCAGTTTGGGCGCATAAACGAAACCGATCTGGGCAAAGTTGCTTTTGCTCAGATGGCTCAAAGTATGGGTGTGCCGGGCCAGCGCGTTGCCAGTGTTGATGAGTTTGCCGCAGCGATGGATATGGCAATGGCGGCACAAGGCCCGTATTTGATTGACATTGATATGGAGCATTTTGCGCCTATGGAAATTTCGGTAATGCCCAAGCGCAAGTCAGAAGTAGACATAAAGAGCTAAGGGTGGGCTTACGCTTAGACAAGCCATGGTTGTCCAGCGAGCAAGTTTTGGCAAAGGTGCGCGGCCAGATGGGGGTCTATCAATTCGCCAATGAAGCGGGCGAAGTGGTTTATATGAGCTACGCCGGTGGACGCAGCCTAGGTGGACTTCGCGGCGAAATCTCTCGCAGTCTGACCGAGCAGAGCGACGCCACTCAAGTGCGTTATGAGATAACTACCAGCTACTTGAGTCGCTACAAAGAATTATTGATGCTGCATCAGGCGGATTATGGCGGTCTGCCGACTCATCATCCAAGCATTAGGTTGGGCCGGCTAAGTCCCGCAGGAGGCACTAATGGATCTTAATCTAACGCCGGAACAAGATTTAATTATTGGCATGGTTCGGCGTTTTGTGCGCGATGAAATAGTGCCGTTAGAGCAGAATTTGGATCCTGATGCCGATGAGTTGGAAGACGAGGACCGATTGCGATTGGTGGCGAAGACCAAGGAGATGGGCCTCTATGGTTTAGATATACCCCCCGAGTATGGTGGGCCTGACATCGATCTGGTGACGCGAACCTTACTTGCGGTTGAGATGTCGCAACATCGAGCAGGCTTGTATGCGCCCTGCTATGGCACGTTTGGCGGAGCGGGTTTGGCGCAGCTGTTTGAAGCCACGGAGCCGCAAAAGGAAAAATATTTATATCCTACTTTGCGTGGCGAGAAACGCGGCTTCTTTGGGTTGTCCGAACCTTCCGGAGGATCTGATCCGGCTCGCGCGATTCAAACTAAGGCTGTGCGTGATGGTGACGACTGGGTGATTAACGGCGGCAAATTATGGATCAGCGGAGCCGATAAAGCCGACTTTGGGTTGGTCTTTGCACGCACCGACAGTGACCAAGGCCGTAACGGGGTGACCTGTTTTATTGTCGACACGGATCAACCTGGATTTCATGTGCGTCGCATAGTACACACGCTGCGGTCCGCGCATTACGCCACCGAGCTGCAATTTGAAGATCTTCGAGTGTCTAACGACAACATTCTGGGTCAGCTCAACAAAGGTTTTGCCATTGCCAACGATCGTCTGACGCGGCAGCGCATTCCCTATGCCGCGGGCTGTATTGGCGTGGCCATTAAAGCTCAGGAAATGGCCTTAGAATATGTGCCACAGCGCGAAACATTCGGCGCGCCGCTGTCCACACGGCAATCGATTCAATGGATGCTGGTGGATAACGATATAGACATCAGGCAATCGTTGTGGATTACCGTAGAAGCGGCGAGCAAGGCCCAGCAAGGGGAATCGTTCCGTAAAGAAGCGGCCATGGCGAAGCTGGTGGCAACAGAGGCCGGTGGTCGTGTTGTGGATCGATGTATGCAGATGTTCGGTGGCTTAGGTGTTGCCAAAGACCTGCCGTTCGAGCGCTGGTATCGAGAGATGCGAATCCGCAGAATCGGCGAGGGCCCGAGTGAAGTTCAGCGCCATGTCATCGCCCGTGAGCTTCTAGGAGCGTCGCTGCGTTAGGACGCTGGTGTCTGTGCGGTCGGGATTGCCGTGACACGGTAAACAACGCCGGCTTTGTCATCCGAAATCAGTAGCGCTCCATCTGGGCTGATCAATACGTCATTAGGGCGGCCCCAGGCTTTCTCTCCTTGGAGCCACCCCGTAATAAACGGTTGGTAGTCGGGCTGGCCATTGCGATCGAAGGTCGCGACGCTGACTTGGTAGCCAACTTTTTTGCTGCGATTCCAGGAGCCATGCTCTGCAACGAATAACGCATTTTGGAAACGAGCTGGGAAGCTGTCGCCCCGATAAAAGCTCATGCCGAGCACTGCGGCGTGAGCCTGCACGCGGATCGCCGGATCTACAAAAATGAGCCCTTGAGATGCTGAATGGTCACCGAATTTAGGGTCGCTAATGCGGCTGCCGTCAGCAGCCGAATGGACAAACGGATAGCCGTAATGAGGTGCGTTTTTGGCGCCTGCTGGAATGACATTGATCTCGTCACTGGGAATGTCGTCTCCCATCATGTCGCGGCCGTTGTTACTGACCCAGAGATCGCCAGTGCTGGGCTGCCAGTCGAACCCTACGGAATTACGAATGCCATGGCCGATAATCGTTGTCGCACCGGTGGCCGGGTCTAGCCGCAGCATGGTGGCGAAACGCGGGTCATCTGACAGGCAGATGTTGCAGGGCGCGCCAACCGGCAGATACAGCTGCTTATCAGGACCTGCCTTTAGGTATTTCCAGCCGTGGTGTCGCTTTTTGGGCAGACGATCGGTAATGATTGTCTTTGCTGGATTGGGCCGCAATTGCTGGTCAATATTCGCAACTTTATACACTGTGGATACGGCCGCTATATATAGATCACTGCCGAGGATAGCGACGCCACTCGGCATGTTGAGGCCTTTGACTAAAGTGATCACCCGGGCGCTGTCGGTGAAGGGGTTCAGTACCGCATAGACCTTACCTGCTTTGCGGGTGCCGACGATTAAAGTGCCATTTGCCGTCAGAGCCATTTGGCGGGCATTGGGTACAGAAAATGGCAGAGTTTCTAGGACGAAACCTCGAGAAGGTGTCAGCCGGGTGTCGGCGGTCACAGCGCCGGTTAGCGTCAGTAAAACAAATGCGGTCAAGAGTTGGGTAATTCTCTGCATTAACACACTGTCGCAGAATGGCGGGTTTCGCTCAACGTAAAGAAGGTGGCGGTTTATTCGTGTCAAAATACGATCCAAGCNCCATATAAGCTGCTTTTGCTTGGCTTGACGTACACTTTGTCGCACAGTTGCAACCATGAGCCAAGGGTTACTTACAGACCAAATAAAGGACGCCATTCAGAGCGCCTATCGCACTTGGCTTGGCGCTCGAGAGTTTAAACCGCGCCGTGGTCAGCGCGAGATGATCGCCCAGATCGCGCGTACTCTAAGTCAGAATGAGCCGAGAATATGCGCAATTGAGGCAGGCACGGGTACCGGTAAAACGGCGGCCTATTGTCTTGCCAGTATTCCATTGGCTAAACATATTGGCAAAACAGTCGTGCTCAGCACGGCGACGGTCGCTTTGCAAGAACAGGTGGTGATACAAGATCTGCCGGATTTAAAGCAGCGCGCGGGTTTGAACTTTAGCGTTAGTTTGGCGAAAGGGCGGGGGCGCTATATGTGCTTGAAACGCCTCGATGATCACCTGAAATACCAAAACCAACAGGAAATCCCCATATTCGACGCCAGTGGTGAAGATTTCTCAGTATTGTATCAAGAGATGCTTAATCGATACTCCCAAGGTGGTTGGGATGGCGAGCTGGACAGTTGGGTTGAGCCACTACCAGATGGCGCTTGGGCCGGCGTAACGACAGACCATCGGGGTTGCAGTAACAATCGCTGCTCCTATTTTAAGCAGTGTGCATTTTTTCGAGCGCGCAATAGTTTAGAGGGTGCAGACGTTATCGTCGCTAACCACGATCTGGTATTAGCGGACTTAGCTCTTGGCGGCGGCGCCGTGTTGCCGGCGCCAGAGGATTGCATATACATCCTAGACGAGGCCCACCATCTGGCCGAGAAGACGCAAAATCACTTCGCCAGTTCGGCCAGAATTCAGGGCACACTGCAGTGGTTTGAGAACGTTAACAATGTACTCGGCACGGCCACCCAGCGCTTCGCCCGACCGGCCAATCTTGTAGGCTTAAGCACAAATGTAGCCGCTGAAACCGCAGCCTTGGGCGATAGTTTCACCGCACTTTCTCAAGCGTTGGCGATTCTACCCTTGGAGCCGCGCGATGAAGATCGGGAGATTTATCGCTTTCCCCTCGGCGAGGTGCCGGCGACCATTGCTGATTTGTGCGGGACCGCTTTGCCGGGTATGGATCGACTCTGTGACAACATTGAGCGGTTCCATGACCTGCTTAGCGATGCAGTCGCCGGTAATCAGGACTGGGACAAAGCGTTTGAGGCTGAGGACTGGCTGCTCCCAGTCGGGCAGTTACAAAACCGTGCGTTAGCGACTCGGGCACTNTTGCAAGATTACGCGTTGGGCGTTGAGCAAACTCACCGTTGTGCCCGCTGGGTTAGCCGCAATCAATACGATGTCGATATGGTCAGCGCACCGATTGAGCCCGGGCACATATTGCGCGAAGTGCTTTGGCAGCGCTGCTATGGCGCGGTATGTACGTCTGCAACGCTCACAGCCCTAGGCCGCTTTGAGCGGTTTCTTGAGCGATCAGGGTTGCCCCCTGAAACGCCGACCACGAGTATTGTTAGCCCGTTTAACTATCCTGAGATAGCGACGTTTCACGTACCGTCTATGCGATCTGATCCGAGAGATTTCGACGCGCATAGCGACGAGGTCACGCGCTTATTGCCCGAGCTTCTCACTCGTGAGCGATCGGCCTTGGTGTTGTTTACGTCATGGCGGCAGCTCAATGCGGTGACTAAGGCGCTCCCTGAGGAGGTGGTAGATGGGCTACTAGTGCAGGGTGATGGCAGCAAGCAGGCATTGATACTCGAACATCGCCGGCGCATCGATGAAGGAGAATGTTCTCATCTTGTGGGTCTTGCGAGTTTTTCGGAGGGGCTGGATTTACCCGGTGATTACTGTCGTCATGTGGTGATTGTTAAGTTGCCCTTTGCGGTGCCAGATGACCCTGTGGATCAGGCGATTGCGGAGTGGGCGGAAGCTCAGGGCCGCAACCCGTTTTACGAAATTTCAGTGCCAGATGCGGCGCTGAAACTTGTGCAGGCCTGTGGTCGCTTGATCCGCAACGAGCGCGACTATGGCACGGTAACCATGCTGGATAAGCGTATTGTTACCCAGCGCTACGGCCAAGCCTTGATCGACTCGTTGCCACCGTTTCGATTAGATATTGCGCCGCTGCGATGAATCGATTATCTGGCCACAGTAGATTCGAGTAACCGCCCATTGGTCGGCACCTCGGCGAANTTNCCACTGCTGTATATCAATATGCTTTGTTCTTGCAGGCGGCGTTGTAGGTCTTTAAAGAATGCCAACATGTCTGCTTTGCTTAGATTGCTCACTTCGCCAGCAAGTTGTTGCAGACTGTCTAAAGAGTAATGTTCATCGTATATGTCACGCCAATAACGTTGACTGCGCTCGCCAAGGTTTTTATCTGATTCGGTTAAGCGGCTGATGAGTCCACTTTTCTGCTGACNGAATTCCGCATCGCTCAGGTCTGGCCANGCATCAATATACTCTTGTACNAATTTCAATGATGCGTCTTCTACCGCTTTGGCGCTGGCCACAGGGGATTGCACAAGGAACAGGTTGCCACCGCGTTTATCCATGCGTCGAGCCCCAGCACTGACCACGTAACCCAGTTGCTGGTCGGTGCGCAGGCTCGAAAAATAAGCCGAACGCAGTAATTGTCCAGCCAAACCGCTTCTTGCGCGGCTGGCGAAACTGTTATCAGGATCCTGAACGTAAATCAGCAGGGTTGAATCGTCATGATCAACTGCTAAGTCCAGACGCAAGGTTTCTTTGAGTTCCGTTACTCGCGTGCGTTGGCGGACGACGCTCTTGGGTTTTATCGTCTCGTTAATAAACTTGTGTAATTGCTCTGCCTCAGAGGCGGTTACGTTCCCATGTAATGCAGCAATCACGCCGACATCCTGAAACTGGTCAAAACGCCATTGCAGCAAGCCTTCCACGGTGATTGGCTCCAAAGCATCTGCCAGCGTATCGGCCGACCAGCTTGCTGATAAGAGTGTGTCGTTCAGCGCCCCTAGCGCCTGTTCATAGGGTTTATCTTTGCGGCTGTTACGCCAATCCTTTATCAAACTGGCTTTAATGGTGATAAATCGATCGGTGCTGATCTCTGCATTGAGCAGTTTTTGCGCGACGGTATCGAGTAGGGCCATTTGTTTGTCTTGATAACCGCTGACGGAAATTGCGAAGCCGCTGTCGGCCACGTCGATAGAATATCCCAAGCCCGCCAGATAAGCGGGGTAGATCGTGGCACTCAAGGCGTCATTGACTAATCGTTGATACAACCAAGCTTGCGCTCGATCCGCTGCGCCCAATAAACCGTTTGGCGTTAGGAATCCTACCGTCATATTGGCCCTAGGCGTGCCGAATTCGACATCGGTATCTAGCCACAGCTCGAGTTCGGGTTGGTCGATCATGCGTCGCATGATTAGTTCGTCCGCAGCCACCAATTCGAGTTTTTCTGGCAAATAGGGATTAACGTCGGGTAAGCGCAATGTTGCATTTGAAACCGCCTGCCTGGGCAAGGGTGCTTGGTTAAGTGTAAAAGGCACCTCGAACCAGGGTTCAACTTGGTCGGTGACTGAATCAGGAGCGGTGACCTCAAGTAACACGTTATCAGGGCGTAAGTAGCCTAGAAAATTTTCGATCAGAGCGGGGTCGAATGCTTCCATTAAATATGGAGCGACCAGCAAATCTTCGGCTGGGTAAAGGTCCAGACTTGGCGCCATTTGGTATACAAAGCCAGCAGTTGAGCCTTTTTCCTGAAAACGAAAGCTCAGTTCGGCCACCTTTGCCTGTTCCTGATAGAGCCAGTCTTGCGGCGGCTGTGCGCGTAGCATTTCGAAGTATTGGAACAATAGGTCGGTAATTTCATTCACGTGACTGCGCCCAGCTTCCGTCAGCTCGATATTTACCGTGAGCAAGCTGTTGTTGCGGTCAAGGTCCTGACTGCCCGCTCCGAGACCTTCGATCCAGCCTCTGGTATTCAGCGCGTGGTGCAAGCTACCCTCGCCCTCATGACCAATGAGGTTGCTCAGATATTGCTCCGGTTTGTTTCGGTATACCTGCAACGTGCTTGGAATCGGAAAATTATAGGCGAGTCCGTAATTGTCCTTCAGTGTTTGAGAGGTTAGTACCGCAGGCAACTGTTGATCGGAAAATGCAGGTTCGCTGGGGTAACTTGGGCCGATGTCAGCATTGCGGATTTGATTGAAGATAGGCGTCACTAAGGCTTCAAGTTGATCAAGGCTTTGATTGGCTAATACCACAAGACCCATTTGGTCTGCGGAGTAGTGGTCGGCGAAGAATTGCATTAAATCGGTGCGCACATCGCCCTTCAGCGTTTCCAGCGAGCCGATGGTGAAGCGCGAGCCAGGGTGTTTAGGGTTTAGCGCCAGCTTGCTTACCATGTAGCCGCGCCAGCCATCGTCTTTGATCTGCATCTGGTATTCAGAATGCACAGCATTTTTCTCGCGTTCGACATACTCGGCTGAAAGAAGTGGGTCGATAAAAAAGTGGCCGAAGCGGTCCAAGCCTTCGTTGAAAGCCGAATTTTGAATNTCGAAAAAATAGTTGGTGTGATCGGGAGCGGTGTAGGCATTAGACGAGCCGCCGTTGGCGGTAATGTGTTGTTGGAAGCTATCCACTTCCGGGTATTTTTCGGTGCCGATAAATAACATATGTTCCAAAAAATGGGCGAGGCCTGGGCGGTCTTCCGGTTCGTGGAAACTGCCGCGGTAGACCGATAAAGCGGCGGCGGCTTTGTCGGTTTCCGGATCGGATACCAGCAATACACGCATTTTGTTCGCCAGTACCAGATATCGATACTCACGAGCATCATTGGGACTCTTGCGTAAGGATAGGCGTTCTGCAATCGCGTTTGCGCTGTCCGTTGAAGCTAGATCCGGAGCAACAGATTGGCAGCCGATAACAGCTAGAAGTACTACGGCTGCGACAATTGAAGGTCGCAGAAACATGAGCGTGTTTAAAGTCATTGGAATTCCTTGTGGCCAACGAACGTCTGAGGACGTGTAGTAATGAGACANTTTAAACAATCATGGAGTGATTGAAATGTGTTGCCGATAGACGGTCGACTTATCCGCCTTAACAACCCCTCCGGATAGGCTAAACTTATGCCTCTTAACTGGGTGGCTCTGATGAATCCGCAACAACTTATCGCTCTGCTAAGCCCACACGCGTGGACTGGCTATGCTCAGGAGATCAATGCAGCGGATGTGGATGCCCAACAGCCGTTTTGGCAGTGGTCGCTAACGGCGAGTGCTCTGGCACCAACCTTGCTGGCGCGCGCCAGCCGTATAGTCACGATCACCGGCAGTCAGGGATCCGGGAAGTCGACGTTCGCACGCATTCTAGTGCAGCGCCTCAAAGATCTTGGTGTGCGGGCGGCCTGCGTATCCTTGGACGACTTTTATCTTTCGAAAAGAAAACGTATGCAGTTAGCGAATCAGGTACATCCGTTGTTAGCGACTCGAGGCGTGCCGGGCACACACGAGACTTGTCGACTGCGCGATGTACTCGAACAGCTTGCCCACGGCACAGGGGTTGTGAACTTATCGTTGCCACAGTTCGATAAGGGCGCGGATGATCGAATAGACGATATCCATATTTCTGCTGAGGTTTTGGTGTTTGAGGGTTGGTGTTTGGGGGTCCAGTCGCAGTCCCCGGAGTTGCTGAAGAACCCTGTTAACGAGTTAGAACAGGCGGAAGATTCGCAGGGCATTTGGCGGCACTGGTGTAATGAGCAGATTCATCAGCATTACCAGCCTTTATGGGCGTTGGTAGATGCTTGGACCTTGTTGCAACCGCCCGAGTTTGCTCAGGTTATCGAGTGGCGAAGACAGCAAGAGCAGGAATTGCCGCCCGCGCGGCGTATGAGTGAAGCGGCGTTGCAAAGATTTATTCAACATTACGAGCGGCTAACTCGTTGGCAATGGCAGCAACCGATTGTTGGTCAAGGACTGGCGGTTGATCTCACTGCAGCACACGACATCGCGGCGATTCGATCGTTATCACCCCTAAACTGATTGTTCAGCCTGGGTTCAGACAGCCCTGTTTAAACTTGTTCGCGTAAATGACCGGTCGACGGCCATTAAGCTAATAGAGTACACAAGGGGTTTATATGAACATATCTTTCGTTACAAGGTCGCCTATCGCTGCCAAGCAAAACGCACTACGTATCGGTCTGCTCAGTGGGGTTTTGTTGGCGCCGCTTGCATGGGCCGACAGCAGTTACGAAGAGGCTGAAGTTCTTGCGGTTTCGCCCCGCTATGAAACAGTCACCTACAGTGAGCCCAGAGAAGAATGCCATTATGAGCGGGTCGCCTACGCTGACCGAGAACAGCGCTCAGGCACGCCAAAACTTGTCGGCGCGTTGATCGGTGGAGCCCTAGGGAATGCCCTGGGTGCTAAAGAGCCAAATAAAAAAGTTGGAGCAGTAGTGGGTGGTCTATTAGGTTACTCCATTGGTAAAGATGTCACGCGTCACCAGGGCCGTCGCCAAGACGCTGTTCGTTACCGCCAAGAGCAAGTCTGTGAAGTTTTTTATGACCGCAGAGCAGAGCAGCAGCTCAGCGGCTACGACGTAACGTATGCCTACGGCGGCAGAACTTACCAAGCGTTANTGGATGAGCATCCCGGCGAGACGCTTCGGGTAAAAGTACGAATTCGGCCTATCTAAGTCCGTATATACCCGTAATTACACCATTCGTCGGAAAGTGGGTTCGGCCGGGTCTGGAATTTAGTTCAATAGGTTTTATAGCAGATGCGTACTACCTCTCTTCTTGCTCCCCCTCCCAAGTGCGCATCTGCTTGTTTTTTCCGACCTTAGCAAATTAATGCCAGATTCTTTGATAACACACCACCCGTGCACTTCAATGGATCCGTCAGGTATATTGGGCTGATGAAGTTTGAATACGTATTGGTTGGGACCATACTAGCGTGCACAACTGGCGGCCCTATCTTTGCTCAAGAGGATAGAGCGCCAGCCGGGTCGCCAAAAGCGCTGGTTCCCTCGGCTCTGGGTAAAGCCCCAGGCAAACTTGGCGGCGTTTCCGTTCGACAAGCCATCACGCTTGCGCAGGAGGAGACTGGGGGCCGGGTGCTTTCCTCTAAATCTTTCAACAGCGGCGGCCAAGGGGCAAAAATCTACCAGATTCGTCTGCTGGTTGAGGGGGAGCGAGTGATTACCGTCGTGGTAGATGCAAAAGGCAGAGTGCGCCGACGCTGAGATGACATGCGACTTTTAGTGGTTGAAGACGATCCCGCCTTACGTCAACAGCTTGAGGACCAGCTTAGTGCTGCCGGTTATGCGGTGGATGCTGCTGCAGATGGCTCGGAAGGGCTTTATTTGGGGTCAGAGTTTGGTTTTGATGCGGCTGTTATTGATCTTGGGTTGCCGAAAATTGACGGCCTTGAACTGATCCGCCGGCTGCGCGAGCAGCACAAGATTTTTCCTATCATTGTTCTGACGGCACGTGGACACTGGCAGGATAAAGTGCAGGGCCTGGAGGCAGGAGCGGACGACTACTTGGCGAAACCCTTTGAGATGCCTGAATTGCTGGCCCGGCTCAATGCTTTGATTCGGCGTGCAGCAGGTTACGCGTCGCCGCTGCTGGCAGTCGGCCCCCTANAACTGGATATCTCGCGGCAACAGGTGACGNTAAACGAAACGGCCATGGACTTAACCGCGTTTGAGTACCGAGTGCTTGAATATTTAATCCTCAATGCGGANCGGATTGTNTCCAAGAANGAATTGACCGAGCACCTCTATGCGCAAGATTTTGATCGCGACAGCAATGTGATAGAGGTTTTTGTTGGCCGACTGCGGCGCAAGCTTGAACCGCTCAAGCTTATTCAGACTGTGCGAGGCCGTGGTTATCAGCTTAATTCAGGAGGCCACAGTGACGCGCCGTGTGCCTGACTCTATTCANCGCCGTTTGCTTTTAACCACTAGCTTAGTTTTGCTCATTTTCTTAGGTGTGACCGGCTGGGTTTTGGATCAAACATTCAGTCGTAGCGTTATCAAAGGCGCGCAGGAGCANTTGCAATTGATCGTTTATTCGCTCATGGGTTCTGCCAGTGAGAAAGATCGGCAGTTGCAGTTCGCGGATAACTTGGCTGAGCCGCGGCTTGCGCAACCTGACTCCGGCCTTTATGCGTTCGTAAGCAANGATCAAGGCGNGCTACTTTGGCGTTCNCGCTCGGCGGTATTAACGGACGTTGCGATCGACAAGCATTCAAGCATGGCGGGCAGCGTTTTTGTTTTCAGCGAGTCGCAACAGCAATTACATCCGCAGCGTTTTAGTTTGAGCCACGCTGTCACCTGGGAGGGGCTTGACGACGAGCAGGTGATTTTCACAGCGGTCGCAGATCAGGTGAGCTATCGCCGGGCCATACAGGACTTTCGTCAAAGTCTTGGGGTCGGCTTGGCTAGCGTCGCTCTGGTGTTTCTTGTGGTGCAGGCTCTGGCCTTGCGCTGGGGGTTAACNCCCTTGCTGCGTATGCACAGAGAAGTAGGCGAACTAGAAAANGGTGAACGGGAGCAACTCAGTGAGGGCTACCCAATTGAACTGCAAGACTTAGCNATTAATCTGCAGCGATTTGTTAACCATGAACAAAACCAGCGTCGCCGGTACAGNCAGGCTNTAGATAACCTAGCGCACAGCCTCAAAACACCTTTATCAGTTATCAGCAACGCACTTTCAGAACCGCAGACACAGGTGCCGTTGTTGCGTGATCAAGTTCAGCGGATGCAAGATGTTGTTGCAAATCAACTCAACAGAGCGACGCTCGCGGCGCCGCTCGCGCTGGGTTCGCGGGTTTCGGTAGAAGCCACAATAGGCCGATTGGTNGCAGCGCTGCGTACCGCATATCCGCACACGGACATTACTGCCAGTTTGCCCGCGGCTGGATATTTGCGCGGAGACAGTAGCGATCTTCTAGAAATTTTTGGCAACGTATTAGAAAACGCGTGCAAGTTTAGCTGCAGTAGGGTTGCGGTGTCGGTGGAAACGATCACTCTTGAACGGACTATGTTCGAAGTAATTATAGAAGATGATGGGCCAGGAATTGCCGCAGACAAAAGAGCCGAGGTGCTAAAACGTGGTCAGCGCGCAGACAGCCAAGCGCCAGGCCAAGGCATCGGGTTGTCTGTAGCTGCAGAACTNGTAGCGCTTTATCAGGGGGAGTTGGTCATCAGCGAAGGTGAAACCGGCGGCGCGCGCATTTGCATTACCTTACCCGGCTTTCCCGCGAATGATAGCGAACTGNCNGGATAACCGGCAGACGAGCGTTACAGCCGTTGTGCTAAGGCGCTAAAGAAGCGCGTCCGTAGTGAATCGTCGCTGGCAGCTTTCGGGCCACTGGCGCACCACCGCTCAATGAGTTGCTTGTTATCGATTAATGCGAGGTTGCTTAACCCTTTGTTTATTAGTTCCACTTGAAACGCCATTCTCGCTTGTTGATCTTCGGCGGGACTGGCTATGTCCGCGGCTATTTCGGCCTCAAGGGTCAGCCGATGAAGATCCTCGGACTCAGCCTTATTCTTGCAGCGCGCGGCGAATATTGAATGTGGAGGATCGAGAATAACGCCAGATTGTTCGGCTGCGCTGACCTTGAGATCCCACGTCNGCCATTGTTCNAAGCGCTGAATGCTTTCGGTCTTTTTCNCAGCGCGTGCGAGATCTNTCANCNTCTGGTTTGCAGCATTAATGCGGCGGGTTGTTGCCGAGGTCAGTTTTAGTAAGGCTGCTTGGCTATCGATAGCCTTATACTTAGTTCGTAGGCCTGCAAGGTCTTCGGTTTTAATGTATTGCTCGAAATCATCAAGCGCTGCATCGATCGCGTTTTTCTGTTCTGCTAATGCCTCTTGGTTCGCTTGATAGGCGGCGGCACTGCGCTGAAAGACAGCGTCGCAAGCTTGTCGGAATGCTTCCCATGCGCGACGCTCTGCGTTCCTTGGTGCGGGCCCGATTTTTTGCCATTGCTGCTGCAACNGCTTGGCCTGTTGNGTGGCCTCCTTATTTGATGCCACATTCATAAGCGCCTTAGCGTTGTCTATGATGTTTTGCTTGTGCTCAAGGTTGTCATGTTTGCATTGACGNATGTGCTCGTGCAGCTGGTTTTGTAATGCTTCAAACCTCGCTTCAACTGGTTTTAGGCCGCGCCGATCACACGGATGATGACTCTGCCATTCGGTTCTGGCTTGGCGCGAAATAGTCTCAATTTTTTGCAGCGGAATTTGCTGCCAATCGCCCTGTTCGACGAGTTCNGCAAGCTGTTCACAAACGATTTGACGATTTTNNAAATTTGCTTTGCGGCGTTCGGTTTGTTCCGCAAAATATGCTTTACACGGCGCGAACGCTTGCTCAGCAAGGGTATCAAAGCGGCTTTGCAAAGCTTTATCAGAACGACGCAATGGGCCGAGGCTATTCCAATCTTCGCGTAATTGCTTCAGGCGCTCGGCCTGATCTGGGGCGGCCAGGGGGCTTTCTGCCAATGACTGTAGGTTCTCGAGCAACGCCTGTCGTTTGGGTTCGGTGGCATAGTTTTGCCAATCACTCATCTCGCCTAATTCGNCACTCAGGGTATTGATCTCGGTGTCGCAGTCTCGNTATCCCAGTCGCTGTAATTTTCGTGCTTGCGCGAGACTTTGAATCGCTTGCTTAAGTTGCCCGTTTGCGAATTNAGCTTCAGTGTTCGTTACGAATTCCTTTAGTTTTTTGCGCGCTTGGGTTTGCTGCTCTGTTAGTTGCACCACTTCCCCTTTTACTCTCACAAGCGCGGTTTGTGCCGATTTCACGATTTCGGGCAGAGGTAGGTCGGCAGGCCAAGCCAGTTTCTTTATCGCTTGAGTGGCGTTTTTTAGCCACTGTTGTCTGTTTTTGGCGAGCTCTGTCGTTGCTGAAGCGATCTCATCAGTCGTGAGCGNATTCGGAAGATTGGCGGGNTCGAGCGTAAAGTTTTCCANGTCTTGCAACTTTCTGGCGTATCGACTCAATCTAGAGGATAACTCGTCGAACGCTTGCTGTTGGGTGGTNCTNGGCGAGTAATCGACGGATTGCGCTAGCCAGTTTTCATTTGTTTGTTGTAGTAGCGATGATGCGTGCTCCAAGCTCGTGCCGTGATCTTTGGCCTCAGNAAAAAATTGCTTTAGGACGCCTACGACATGCTGATAGACATCTTCATTCGGGTCTGGTGTAGCTAGATCGAAACCTTTCAGAGGCGACTCGGGCAAAATTGTCGAACTGTCTATAACGTGCGCATCGTCTAATTTTTGCAGGGCCGTTAATAGCTCGTCGGCCGCAATCTGGCGTTTTTCCGCCAGTAACCGTAAACGGGTTTTGTTGCGTATCAGCTCGGCCAGATCAGGCCGCTCCTGCTGCTGGGCTACTAATTTCACGATACTTGCGTCTAACTCATGAAGACGCTGTTGCGCATCGTCTTTTGATCGGCGATGTCTTTTTATATCATCGAGACGTTCCCTTGCGTGCTTATGGCAAGTTTTGTTGCGGCCGCGCGATGACTTCTCCAGCGCAATTAAACCTGGTTCGCAGTTCAACAAAGGCTGGCTTAAAACGAAGTCGAGGTCATCCATGTGCGCGCGGATTGCGAGGATTGCCATGTGTTCGGGGGTGACTGCGATTTTCGTCAGCGCGCGGACTTGGTCAGCGGATACATCGGTAAAACGCTCAGTCATCACCCAAGGGTTTTGGTTTAGTGGTGAATCGATGGGCGTTAGTTGAACCAGTCGGCGAGCCGCGGGTTGCGCCGTGGTATCGTCATCGAGCAGTGGCGTCAAAAGCGCCGGATCGTCAATCCATGGCAATAAGGCNACTTTCAATTCNGTATTGTGCTCGCGGGCCAGCGCGCTGCTCAACAAAAGCTTGAGTTCNGGGCCGATCTCGGCGAGTTCNCCNGTGGTGATTGCNTCCTGGAGTTCTTGCAATACCCGCAATCGCNGCTCGGAGTCGCCNGCAGAAAATTGCTGTTGGTACTTTTTNCNGGTCCGCGAACCGGCACTAAATAATTTTTTCAGCACGAGCACTAATCCAGAGAATTGTGACTACCGTCGCATAATGGGGCATCGCGGGTATGCTTGCACGCGCAGAAGTACAGGGTTCGAGTGGTCTCTGCTGTATAAGTAAGCGGTAAGAAATCAGTACCCTGATGGGCGCCATCGCAGAACGGTTGTCGATTACTTTTACCGCAAGAACACCAAAAATATTTGCGCCCTGCCTCGACGTCCACGGGCAGCGGCGACTTTTGCGGGATATGTGCTGTGCTCATAAACAATCCTTAAGTTTGTTTCCTAGGTGTTATGAAAATTTGCGCTCTTCCCACCAAGGGAAAAACTCCGGCATATCACCAGATACCTGGCATGGATAGTTCGCATCGCGCTTTTCAAGAAATGATTCGACGCCTTCCTTGGCATCCGCAGAACGGCCCCGATAGTAAACACCGCGCGAGTCTATTTTATGCGCTTCCATTGGATGATCTGCGCCTAACATTTTCCACATCATGTGGCGCACCATAGCGACGGACACCGGTGCGGTGTTGTCGCGAATCTCTGCAGCGATGGCGCGCGCTTCGGTGAGCAGATCTTCCGGTTGATGGAGGCTGCGCAATAAGCCGCCGTCCATGGCTTCTTGAGCTGGAAAAACTTTACCTGAATAACACCATTCTAGGGCTTTACTTATGCCAACGGCTCGCGGCAGGAAGTAGCTTGAACACGCTTCCGGTACGATACCGCGCCGGGCAAAGACAAAGCCGAATTTCGCCTGAGTCGAGGCTAGCCGAATATCCATGGCTAGGGTCATTGTGACACCTACGCCCACAGCAGGGCCATTAATTGCCGCAATGATGGGTTTATTGAGCTCGTACAAACGGAGGGTTAAGCGCCCGCCGCCGTCTGGATTTATGCCGCTTTCGCGGTCATTTCTGGCGTCGCTGTTAAATGTTTTGCCGCCGCTTGATAGATCTGCGCCGGCGCAAAACGCGCGCCCGGCACCGGTGACGATAATGGCTTTAACGTTGTCATCCGCGTCGGCACGATCGCAAGCATCAAGCAGTTCTTCCAGCATATTGTTATTAAAAGCGTTTAATACCTCGGGTCGGTCCAAAGTGATCGTTAAGATATTTTCTTCAACCTCATACAAAATCGTTGAGTAGCTCACAATTCCCCCATTCATTTGGTCATAAACAACTGCCCCATGGTGCCTATGTCGCGAGAATTTTTCTATGATCGTATGTCTTTAGCTAAAAATGCAGCGCAGTTTCTGCCCGCGGAGTTAAGAGTGATATATGCAATTTCAACTTTTTGAGGCTGAGCAGGCCTTCGCCGATCAAGTAGAAGAATTCATAGCCCAACACTGGCTTGATGTGGCTGAACCCAGACGCCGGCTGAGCGCGTGGCTAAATGCGGCAGGTTCGGAGTCGCTGCGCCAGCAATGGTATCGCAGTGTCGTTGAAGTGGGTTGGTCGGTGCCGCATTGGCCGATTGAGTATGGCGGTTGTGATTGGACCCGCAAACAATTACATATTTGGCTGAGTGCCTGTTTGAAATATCAAACCCCTGCTGTTCTGACCTTTGCTACGGCTCATGTAGGGCCGTTGCTGATCGAGCATGGTAATGCGGAGCAGCGTGCCTTGTTGCAACGAATGGCGACATTCGAGGAATCCTGGTGTCTGGGTTGGGCGGATCGGCGAGCGGCAACAGACAGCTATGGCGTGAACACACGCATCTTACGAACCCCACGCCAGATCAGCATAAGTGGTACCAAAACGCGTGTCATAGACGGTATGACTGCCGCTTGGATGATGTGCGTCACGGGGGGCGAGGGCAATGAGCCAAACGAAAATCGATCGTCGATCGTGCTTTTGCCGCTGGATCAAAAAGGGGTTAAGCGGGACCCGAAAGCGGCGCTATCGACCGGACGAGCTATGGCTGAGATTGTTCTAAACAATGCTCTGGCAGCCTCATGGGCTACTTTGGATGTGCCGCTAGATGAGTTGCGCAGACGTTTAACCGGCTTAGCAGCAAACGATCTCTCGGCGTTGGCGGATAGTGCGGCCTTAACGGAGCAAGTGCGACAGCTTAAAGACCGAGTGGCGGCAGACCCGAATATGGAGTTTGGCTTGTTGCGTGACTGTGATGCGCTGGCCATTGAAGCCTCGGGCTTGCTGGGCATGGAGCAACGGGCGATAACACAAGGAGAATTGCCATTGCCCGCGGTGCGGCTTCGTGCACAAACACTTTGGGGCAAATTAAGCGAGTTACAAATTGCTGCTTTCGGGTATTATGCGATGCCTTTCGTGGACAGCGCATTGGCTGACAACGAAGGATCGGTCGATAACACTCGGCCAGTGGGGGAAATGGACATGACGATGGTTATGCGCCGTATGCTGTCTCCCGCGATCGCGACGGAACTGGGCGTGGATCTCCATGATTCACTGGCTCAGGAAGTGCTTGGTTTGCCGGTTCAAGATGAGTAGATTTTGTGGCGGTGTGATTTAACTAAATTGTAGGTTATAGAGGTAAGTTGATGGACTTTTCCTTCACAGAAGAACAGACCCTGTTACAAGAAAGCGTTTCGCGTTTTATGCAAAACGATTACAGCTTCGATGCTCGGCAGAAAAATTCGCAATCTGAAGAAGGCTTCAGTACCGCAAATTGGCAAACATTCGCTGAATTGGGTTGGTTGGGTGTGACCTTTAGCGAGGCCGATGGTGGTTTTGGTGGTGGTGCGATTGAAACAATCGTGATGTCCGAGCAGTTTGGGCACGGACTGGTGATTGAGCCTTTTTTAGCAACGGTGGTTTTGGCCGGCGGTGCGCTTAAGCATGGTGGTAGCGAGGCGCAGAAGAGCCAATATCTGCCCGGTATTATCGACGGATCGTCGCATGGCGCTTTGGCCTTTGTAGAACCTCAAGCACGATTCAATCTTGCTGATATTACGACAACTGCCACAGCGGATGGCGATGGCTATGTGCTCAACGGTTATAAAGCGGTGGTACTAAATGGCCCTCAAGCCAACTTCTTGGTGGTCAGCGCTCGTACAGCCGGAGAGCAGCGTGACGAAGATGGCATCTCCCTGTTTGTATTGGATGCGGCCACAGCGGGCGTATCACGTCGAGACTACCCAACGGTTGATGCCTTCCGTGCGTCGGAGATCACCTTCGAAAATGTAAAAGTGGGCGCCGACAGTTTAGTGGGCGAAGCAGGTCAGGGTTTAGCGATATTGCAGCAAGCCATTGATGATGGCGTATTGGCGGTAGGTGCTGAGGCTGTCGGTTGTATGGAAGTGCTCTACAAAGACACGGTTGAATATTGTAAGCAACGTGAACAATTCGGCCAGCCGATTGGTAAATTTCAGGTGTTGCAACACCGCATGGTCGATATGTTTATGGAGCACGAGCAGTCCAAGTCGCTGATGTTTATGGCGGCTATGCGTATGGCTGAAGGCTACGGATCCGAAGCACAGAAAGCGGTAAGCGCATTTAAGGTTCAGGTGGGTAAATCAGGAAAGTTTGTCGGTCAGAACGCTGTGCAATTGCACGGAGGCATGGGTATGACCGAAGAACTTAACATTGGGCACTACTTTAAGCGTTTGACGATCATCGATACGTTGTTCGGTAACGTAGATTTTCATCTGCAAAGATACGGCACACTCTAATTGGCCAAAGCCAGCCTCCTTGCGTGCGTTTGGCATAAGGGGGCTGCGCATCCACTCGTTGCGCTGGTCGTAATTTAAAGTAACCTCCGTATCGTTGGATCACAGGAGGGGATTATGGCGCGCTGGGACAGCAATCAACCGACCATTCCAGATTGGTTTTGGCAAGCGGTAGATACCGAAGCCGAAA
>PAFJ01000047.1 GCA_002704325.1 Gammaproteobacteria bacterium
CTGAGGTGTCGGCAGCTCCATTGGCGTTGTGGCAATGGCCGCAGTTAATGTCTAGATAAGAGCGCGCCCTATGCGTCAAACTTGCTTCGGCATCGTCGATAGATGCGTTTGCGGGGAATGGCAATACCGCTTGATGCAATTGTCCACGGCGCTGCCATTGTTGGAGTTGATTCTCGCCAGTGATCGGGTGCGGCCCGTTGAGGTGGCGTGCTTTTGGTCCGATGGGCAGAAGCTTGCCATTGGTATGGTTAGTGGCGTGGCAAGATGCACATTGGTTCTTACTTGGTACAAGGTAGTTTAGGATCTCACCGGATTGCAACGTGAACTGTTGTAAATCGCCGGTTACGGCCAGATAGGCGTCATCCTCAGACCAGACATAGGGTAAGGCGTCCCAACCGTCCGCCTGTTTTACCAATAGTCGTGTCTCTACCAAGTGGTGCTTGCGTGTATCGATGTCGTCAGGACTGCCTGACCAAGCTGCATTTGTCAGCACCGCTCCATCCGCGCCGAGGGGGTAGAAGAACGTTTTAGTAATAATGCTGCCAACTGGAAACTCGAAAGTGTCTTCGGGATGATAAGTGGCCGCTTGTCCGTCAGGCAGGTAAACAGTGCGCAGTTTTTGCGCGTAATCGGAGAACAACGGCGTATTGAGCCCGTAAACCGTGGTGCTCGGATGCACGGTAAGTGCCGTGCCTCGCTGTTCGATTACGCCCCAGTCGGACAACCTCTCAGGATACTGATCGGCGGCATAATGACGAATCTGGTCTGTGCCGCAGCCCGCAATAATGCACAAAAACAACGCGACGAGGAGCCCTGGCGTTATTAAAGGTTTAGATAGCACCGATTTAACTACCCGCTAATTCGACGGGTGCAAGCTTGGGTACGCTGCAGGTGTGGCGTGTCATATCTATGCCAGCGTTGGCAAATTCATTACCCGCATCGATGCTGAGCAGCTGCGCGTCGCCATTATCTACACATATTACAGGAGTCGCGCTGTCTTTTTCTGGGTTCACGATGCCGTCCCAAATGATGTCGGGGAATTTGCCTTGTTCGCCATATAGCGCATTTCGTAATTGGGTAAGGTAGGCCAATCCCGGAGCGGTGCCGCCACCCTCAAATGAATTGCCGTAGATCATGATTTGCTCCGGATAAGGATCAAACTCTGCAGCGATTTCTCTTTGTCCAGCAAAGTTGGCGCTGAAGTAGCTGGAGATTACGATGTTGGCAGTATTGTTATTCGTAATACGGTTATTGAAGATTTCTACTTGATCATTGGAGTTGATCATCACACCGGAGCCTGTAGGAACGCCGGAGACCGCGGTTCCCGGGATTGCGAAATTCTCGGTGTTATTGCTATGAACGTCGTTATCGAATACGCGGGTCGCGTAGCCGCGTTGGGGAATGCTAGGCATATTGAAAACTAGGATTCCGCCGGTGTTGTTGTTAGCAACATTGTTATAAACGTCGGCGCCGATCGTGTTCTCAACCTCAATGCCCGCTACATTATATTCTGCTCTATTGTTGCGCACGATGACCTGGCGAGATTGCCCGACGTAGATTCCGGCATCTGAAGCGCCAATAGCGACGTTGCCTTCCAACAGTACATTTGTGGTCTGTACGGGATAGATCCCATAGGCGCCGTTGTCGGTGCTCGGACCATTAGTCCACTCTGTGCGGACCCGGCGAATGGTGATGTTGTCGCCTTCATTTATTTTCAGTGCGTCACCGACCGAGTCCTCAATGGCAAGATCTTCGATTAAGAAATTGCTTGCATTGACGGATAACCCTTCGGCGCCCGCTACCTGGCCTTTGAAGTTGAGAATCGACTGGTCCATGCCCGCGCCCCTTAGCGTGACATTGTCGGTATTTAAAATTAGCGAGCGCTTGAAATTGAAAGTTCCCGCAGGAACCTCAATCACGTCGCCCGGAGAGGCGGTTTCTAGAGCCTCGCGTAATACTTCCGTAAAAGGTTTTTCGGGTTGCGGTGTGCAACCTAGCAGTAGAGTAACTGCAGCTAGCGCCAGTGCGTTAAGCGACGTAAGTTTCATCCGATCTCCCCTATCCTTATTGCGTGCATTGGCTAAAGAAGCACGAGTGTGCGATCGATTGTCCAATAACTGGCTAATATTCCCATGGCGAAGGCTGCCCCTGTGTAAAGGTGGGCCTCGGTGTAGTGTAAGTGTTTAGTGAGTAGATGCCACATCCGCGCAAACAGCAGGAAGAGTGCGATAATAACTAATTGTCCGAGCTCGATGCCGATATTGAAGAGCAACAGACTCATTCCGATTGCATCCTCCGGCAGCCCAATGTCGGTGAGCGCGCCGGCAAAACCAAGGCCATGAAGCAGACCAAATACAAAGGCCATAAGCCATGGTTGGCCACGGGTAAGAACGGATCGCTGTTGTTCGTCTTGGGCAAGCTCGCGAGCTAAAAAGACAATCGATAGGGCAATCACAGCCTCCACCGGGCCCTGGGGGAGGCGAACAAGCTCAAAAATTGAAAGTGCAAGGGTGATGCTGTGAGCGACGGTAAATGCGGTAATGGTTTTTAGCAACATCCACGGTGCGCGAATGAACAACACCAGACCGATAACGAACAGCACGTGATCTAGGCCAAATATAAGATGTTCAACGCCGATTACTAGATAGCTGACTGATGACACCGTGTCCGTGCTCAGATCGATGGTGGGATCCGCCGGGCGGAGGATAAAGTTTTCGTAGTCTCCGCGTTGGTCCACGACTCGCAGCATGACATCAGTAAGTGAGGTAGCGAGTCCCTTGATTGAGACGATTGAATCACCAAGAGGACAGGGTGCTTGCCAGCGTTGCACGAGCGCATTGGCTGTGACGCTAGGCGGGCCAAGGGGTTGCAGGTCGCAGTTAGGTTCGAAGGTCGGTTCGATGGGTAACCGACGATTTTCTACAACCGGCTGCTTCCACAGTACTTCATACAATGGCGCCTCAGCCGCAGTGTTTATATCGGTGATTTGCAAATAGGCAGGGCGTACCTCGTCTGCCATTACGCATGCGCTGCAGCTCAGCAGCAGCATTACCCAAAATAGTCGATTCACGGTGCACTGGCCCGGGTCGCTGTGGCTGCAGGTTCGGGCATTTGGACTTGATAGCGTTCGCGAAGCGAACGGTAATATTCTTCGTTAGCGGTCTGGCGTTGAGTCTGTTGCCAATCAGCAAGAACCCGCTCTTGAATCTCATCAAACTGGATGACGCGGCTGGGTGTGGTATCACTTAGTTGTATAACGTGCCAGCCGTAGGCCGAGCGCAAGGGTCCTTGCCATTGTTGGTCAGGTTTCAGTGCTGCTAAGGCGGTTGCAAATTCTCGACCAAATAGATCGCCGATCTCTCTCTCAGAACGTTGCGCGTACTGTCTTTGCAGCATAAAAGGGTCCCCAAGCAGGCCTTTTTCAGTAACTGCTTGTGCGGCAATTTGCTCTGCGTTATCGCGCCGGTCGGTTGAGAAATATCGATGTTGAAAGCTATAGCGCTTGGGTTGCTTATACTGCTCGCTGTTGGCTTGGTGATATTGTTTTAATGTGTCGCCCGTGGGTGCATCACTGACGGCCAAGTCCTCGGTCAGGAAGGTCAGCTTTTGCAACATCCGTCGCCGCACAATTGTGTCGTCCCTGTCCAAGCCCAAATGCAGCGCTTCGCGGTAATAGATTTCCTCTTTAAGATACTGATCGACTAGCCCATCAAGTTCACGAGTGCTTGGTTCTCTGCGCATCTGGAGAGACCATTGTTGCGCGAGGCGATCAATATCCTGAGAACGCACTTCAATGTTCAACCGTTCGTCGTCACCGATGCCACCGGCGATAAAGAAGAGCACTAATCCAACAGCGAAAAACATAACCAGCGGGTCTTTATACCAACGGTTCTTCATGAGTCATCCGGCGAACTGGGCTAAGTGATAGTCGTGATTGCCGAATTGAGCATCGATTACTAGCAAGCGCTTAAAGTAATGCGCTACTCGCAATTCTTCGGTCATGCCCATACCACCATGCAATTGCACGGCGTTCTCGCCGATGAAAATGCCGTTCTTGCCGATAAGATACTTCAGCGCGTGTACGGTGCGTTGCGCGGCGTCGCCCTGTTGTACGACTTCAAGGGTGGCGCGGTAGAGCATGGATTTACATTGTTCGTATTCCATGAACATATCTACCATCCGGTGCTGTAGCACTTGGAAGTCGGATAGAGGGCGATCAAATTGTTGTCGCTCCTGAGTGTAAGCCACCGTGTCTTTGTATAAGACCTCCATGGCGCCAACTGCTTCCGCCGCCAGTGCGAGGATGCCATCTATGGCTACCCGGTTCAGGGTCTTAAAGCCGCCATCTGGACAAGTGAGCTTGGCTTTGGCGGGGAGTACAACGTTGGCAAATTCGACCTCGGCTGCGCGGAGGCCGTCCACCGTGGGAAAATCATGGACAGTAACGCCGTCGGCGGTCGGGTCAACGAGAAACAGTTCAATGCCAGTTTTTTCCGTTTGTGCACCCGCGGTTCGCGCGCTGACAATGAGGGCGTCGGCGCTGGCTGCATGCAGCACCATGCTCTTGCGGCCATTGAGCACGAAGCCTTGATCGTTGGGTTCTGCGCGAGTTACCACATCATGCAGATCAAAACGACCTTGCTGTTCGGCGTAAGCTAACGTGAGCTGTTTGCTGCCGTCGGCTATCTGAGGTAGCCATTTGCCCTGTTGTTCCTCGCTGCCACCATATTTCAAAGCACTCGCTGCCAGTACCGCGCTGGCAAAGAATGGCTCCAATACCAAGCCTTTGCCCAGTTGCTCCATAAGCACCATGGTATCAGCCTGCGTCCCGCCAAAACCTTGATACTGCTCAGGGATACTTGCGCCTAACCAGCCGAGCTCCGCCATCGATTGCCAATGCTCTTGGCTAAAGCCGTGCTCTGATAGGACAGTGAGCTGGCGCTGATCCAAAGGGTATTGATTTGCAATAAAGCGTTCGACGCTGTCGCTGAGTAACTGCTGTTCTGGAGATAAGTCAAAGTTCATTTCTTTAACCCCAAAACATTTTTTGCGACGACGTCACGTTGGACCTCGGAAGCGCCGCCATAGATCGTATAGGCACGGCTGGCCAAGTAACCGGACATGCCGCCATGCGCAAATGTATGACCCACCGGCGTTGCCCCCCAAGCGGCAGAATAAATACCGCCCGCTTCTACGGTAAGCTTCTGGATCTTTTGTTGAATCTCGGTACCTTTGAGTTTAAGAATAGAGGATTCTGGGCCGGGCTCTGCGCCTGCTGCGGCGCTGGCGAGTGAACGTAACTCGGTAAACTCGGTGGCCATGAGTTCAACTTCAAGCTCGGCTAATTTCAAACGATAACTTGGATCATCGAGCAGGCTGCCATTGCCGCGGGTGACGCCGCCAGCTTGCTTGCGCAGTTTTTCTAAAGCGACTAAGGAGCGAGAAATGCCAGCGAGTCCGGTGCGTTCGTGGGCCAGCAGTCCTTTCGCGTAGGTCCATGCTTTACCTTCCTCACCAACCCGGTTTTCAACCGGTACTTTGACGTCGGTAAGGTGCACCATATTCACCGAGTGTGCACCCCCTAGGGTTATTATGGGCTTGACTTCGATACCTTCTTGTTTCATTGGTATGAGCAAGAACGTGATTCCCTCTTGCTTCTTTCCATTGTCGTCGGTTCGTGTAAGACAGAAAATCCAGTCGGCAATATGGGCCAGCGTGGTCCATATTTTGGTGCCATTGACGACATAGTGGCTGCCGTCTGCGGAGAGTTCGGCCTTAGTTTTGAGGTTGGCCAAATCCGAACCCGCATTGGGCTCTGAATAACCTTGGCACCAATTGACCTTGCGGTCACGTATGTCGGGCAAAAAGCGCTGTTGTTGTTCCTCGTTGCCGTAGTTCATTAGTACGGGTGCGAGCATAGAAAGACCGAAGGGTAAGTCCCACGGCGTTTGGGCGCGTGCTGTTTCCTGTTCCCAGATGTAGTGCTGGGTTGGGGTCCATCCGGGACCGCCAAATTTTTCTGGCCACTTCGGCACGTCCCAGCCACCTTGCTGCCGAGCAAGGCGAAACCAATTTAGGCGCCATTCGGCGTAATCGCTGCCAGCAACATAACTGTTGTCGGCAAGAAATTGACGGACGGTTTTTTGGAACTGCAGGTCGTCATTATTGAGATCAATGTCCATAACATCCTCTATGGGTTTTGCTGGGCCCAAGCTTAGCGATTTGCGCAATTGAAGTTAAGCCAAAGTCACTGCTCATCNGTTGACCTAAAAATTTTCAACGTTAGGGTAGANCTAGGAAGTCAATCTGCAANAAAGAGGTGAGTGATGGATTACCAGACAGTTAAGTATGAGACGGCTTCAGGAGTTGCCACCATTACGTTGAATCGCCCGGATTCGTTAAATGCNATGTCGCCGGCGATGGCGAAAGAGTTGCACGACGTGGCGTTGCGTATTGATGCTGATACGAGGGTGCGCGCGGTTATTCTCACGGGTTCCGGCAAAGCGTTTTGCGCGGGCGGCGACTTAGGGGAATTCGTTGCTGCGGGCGATCAGGCGAGAACTCTGATTTTGCAGATGACCGGCGATCTTCACTTGGCGCTTTCGAGGCTGAGCCGCAATCGGGCGCCGGTGATCGCGGCGGTGAATGGTACCGCCGCGGGTGCTGGATTTTCTCTCGCCATGGCGGCGGACCTGGCGATTGCCGAAGAACAGGCGGTATTCACAATGGCCTATACGAATGCGGGGCTATCGCCAGATGGAAGTTCGACATATTTCATGCCGCGCAAGATTGGCGACCGGCGAACCCGCGAATTGATGCTGACTAATAGGCTATTAGCAGCGCCAGAGGCTCTTGACTGGGGGGTCGTTAATCAAGTTGTTGAAAACGGCGCTGCGTTGGTCGCGGCTCAGGCTATGGCTGAGCGAATGGCAGCAGGACCGACCGAAGCCTATGCTCAAGTTAAGCGCTTGTTAGACGCGAGCTTCAGCCAAACCTTGGAATCGCAAATGGAACTGGAAGCTCGAGCAATTGCGACCCAAGTGGCTTCAGTGGACGGGCAAGAGGGTATGCAGGCCTTTGTTGAGAAGCGCAAGCCCCAATTTGGTGGCACATAGATCAGGTAAAGGGCTTGCAATGACCCGCTCAAGGTCTTGCATAAGTCGACTCAGCCATCTAGGTCGGAGAGTTTGCCTGTTCTTGTTCGCTGACGATCAGTCCTGAAACGATGATGATGAGCGCGGGCAGTGCCCACAAACTGATCGCTTCGTCCAGCAACAGATAGATCAGCAGCAAAGAAAGAAACGGCGAAATAAAAATAAGCTGGGCTATTTTTGCGCTGCTGTAGGCGTGGCGCAGCGCGCGTTGCCAGAGCAAAAAAGTGAAACCCATTTCGATTGCCCCGATCCACACTGCAAACCCCAATGCGGTGCTGTCAATTGTGGGAAATCCTGGCCCGTACCAGCAAATGGCGGCAACTAGTGGCAGTGCCACGGTAAAACTCCAAAACATTACGCTTGCGGGTTGGGCGTTACTGCGGGTNTTNAGCAGCCAGTATCCCGCCCAGAGTACTGTGCTCACCAATGCCAAAGNAATACCGAAAGCATCAATATGGCCGCCCTCTTGGGGCGTGCTGATCACTAATAGAACCACGCCGAGGTAACTGATGAGAATGCCGATGAANGTGCGTTTGCTGAGAGTCTGGCCAAGTACCGGCACGGCCAAAAGCGCCAAAGTGATGGCCCAAGTGTAATTTATCGGTTGAGCAATATGCGCAGGTAGGCGGTCGTAGGCNTCGAACAAGATGAGNTAGTAAGCGGTGGGATTGATGAGTCCGAGTAAGCAAGCGATTTTTCGATCCTCGGTGGGCAAAAACAGCTGGCCAGTGGCGGCCGCGTAACAAAAAAAAATCAGCCAGGACACGACCGTGCCGAGAAAAAGTAATTGCTCGACCGCAAATAACTCAAGGCCGAGCTTAAAACCGCTGGCGACGGTGGACCACATAAGTACGCTCAACAGTGCAGGAATAACCGCGCTTGGTGGATTGCCGAAAATTTTCTTATCGCCCATCGCGGCACTATACCCCAGTCGCTGTAGAGGTCAGAATCGATCCTGAAAGTAGGGGGTTTACTTTATGCAGAGTTTCGTCTGTAACGACGACTTACGTGCAGTCATTGCGCAGCGTTTGGAGCAGTTTCCAGTGCGCCGTACCGAGTCGAGCGATTTNCGTGCAGCCGCGGTTGCGGTGCTCATTACCGATGTGGGTCCTGGTGCGGACGTTTCGGGTATTCAAGATCAGCGCTCTTGGTCGGATCAAGCGGCATTGTTACTCACTAGACGTGCGGCCACGCTTCGACATCATCCGGGGCAGTGGGCTTTCCCCGGGGGCCGGGTGGAAGCTGGCGAAAGTTTGGTAGAGGCCGCGCTGCGGGAAATGCACGAAGAAGTGGGCGTCGCTGTGTCCGCAACGAGTGTTTTGGGGTGTCTTGATGATTTTGTGACGCGTTCGGGCTTTGCGATGACTCCGGTAGTGGTTTGGGGNGGTTCGGGTCTGACAACTCGNTCAGACCCTGCAGAGGTGGCCAGTGTGCATAGAATTCCCCTCAGCGAATTCTGTCGTAATGATGCGCCCAGGCTCAGTTATACCGANAGTAGCGACCATCCAGTATTACGCATGCCNGTGGGAAANGATGCCATTGCTGCACCCACCGCGGCGCTGATTTATCAATTTAGAGAGGTTTGTCTGATGGACCGGGTCACCCGTGTGGCGCATTTTGAGCAACCCGAATTCGCCTGGCGATAAACACCGTCTATGGCCTAGATTTGTTGACGCTGTCATGCCATACAACGACAATCGTAAACCTGCCGAAACACACTAATTTCCCGTTTAAATTTAGGAGACAGCAATGAGCATTCAAGAAGGCGACAAGATACCGGGGGCTACTTTGCATAGCATGCGGGATGGAAAGCCCACCCCAATGACCACCGAAGAGATCTTTGCGGGTAAAAAAGTCGTGCTTTTCGCAGTTCCAGGCGCGTTCACACCGACCTGTTCCATGGCGCACTTGCCGGGTTATGTTGTTAATGCAGATAGCATCAAAGCCAAGGGCGTTGATACCATCGCCTGTGTTTCGGTTAACGATGCTTTCGTTATGGATGCATGGGGACAAAATAAGAATGCCGAAGAATTGCTGATGTTGGGTGACGGTAACGGCGACTTAACCGAAGCGCTTGGTTTAACCATGGACGGCAGCGGTTTTGGGTTGGGCAAGCGCTCCCAGCGCTATGCCATGATCGTCGAGGACGGTACAGTGACCAAACTCTCCGTTGAAGCCCCAGGTAAACTTGAGGTCAGTGCAGCAGAAGCGATCCTCGAGGCACTCTAAACCCTATGGTTTGTTTTGCGCTGTCTTAACTAAGCGGTGCTAGCGGCCGCTGTTAAGGCGGCCCGCAAATCGCCTTGGGGTCTGATCAGACATTCCTGTGCCGCTGTTGCAACCAATTGTCCATCACGATTGAAAAAATGTCCGCGCACGAAACCTCGTGCGCCGCTGGCATTGGGCGACTCTTTGGCGAAAAGTAACCACTCGTCAGCGCGAAAGGGTCGGTGAAACCAAATGGCATGGTCTAGGCTTGCGCCCTGAATGTTGTCGCGGCGGGTGATCTTGCCATGCGGCATCATCGAAGTAGACATAAAATCTAGGTCGGACATGTAAGCAAGCAAGGCTAAATGAACTTGGGGATCGTCAGGCAGAGTTTCACGAGTTTTAAGCCAAGTATGTTTGTGCGGTGGTCGTTCCTCGTTACTGTACATTAGGGTTTTTTCGACTGCTCTGGAGTCGATAGCCTCAAATCTGAAGCTAAATCGAGCAAGTTCGGGCTGCTGCCGATACAGTTCCTGGTAGGCCTCCAGATCGCCGCGTAACGATTCAGGTGGTGGGACATCGGGCATGGGCTGGGAATGCGCCATGCCAGATTCGCGTTTATGCCAGGAGCAAGACAGGCTAAAGATGGCGCGGCCATTTTGAATCGCAGCGATGCGCCGGGTGCTGAAAGAACGTCCATCATGGATGCGATCAACCTCGTAAAGAATCGGTCGCATCCAATCGCCTGGGCGCAAAAAGTATGCGTGTAGCGAGTGCAACTCGTGCTCCGGAATGACTGTGCGATAGGCTGCGGTCAGCGCTTGAGCCAATACTTGCCCACCAAAGACGTGTTCGGTGTCATGGTTCTGACCACGAAATAGATTCTCTTCGATGGCTTCGACATCGATTAGATTTAAAATTTCTTTAAGGACCGGATTGTTCATCCTGACACTCTACCAAATAACTGAGTCTACGCTGGTCTTTGAATCGGCGGTGAAGTGTCTGATAGGCGCTCACAAAAAAGTGCGTTACACAGTAACCTTCTATCCATCCAACAATTTTGCCACTGCGCTCGCACGCCTATTTCTAGTAAAGTATCAACCTCAACAAAAATTCGGGGGCTTGTGATGCTCGAGGTTTATCAATTTGCTTGTTTGCAAGACAACTACGGTTTCTTGGTCCATGACCCAGATACAGGCGCAACGGCTGCGGTAGACACGCCTGAGGTGGCACCGATCAATCAAGCATTGGCAGAAAAAGGCTGGCGATTAACTCATATATTAAATACCCACCATCACTTCGACCATGCCGGGGGCAATGAAGAACTAAAGGCGCAGTGGGATTGTCAGGTTGTGGGTGCGGCGGCAGATGCCCAGCGCATACCGGGGATTGATGTGACTGTTGCGGACGGCGACACTTTGATGCTCGGATCTGCCCATGCCCAAATCATGGAGGTTCCAGGTCATACGTCTGGGCATGTTGCCTACTATTTTGCAGAGGCTGGGGTGGCCTTCGTTGGGGATACCCTATTTGCACTAGGCTGCGGACGATTGTTTGAGGGCACGCCAGAGCAAATGAGCGAGAGCCTAGCGAAAATCATGGCATTGCCGGATCAGACCACGGTTTATTGTGCTCATGAATACACCGAGGCGAATGCTGCGTTTGCGGTCACGATGGAGCCTGCGAATACGGCCCTGCAAGAACGGGTAAGAGAGATTCAGAAGCTGCGCTTGGCNGGCCGAGCCACAGTGCCTACNTCGATTGGCTTAGAGCGCGCGACTAANCCNTTTGTGCGACCCGATAGTGCGGAGCTGCAAGCCGTATTGAATTTATCCGGTGCTGATGAGATTACGGTGTTTGCAGAGACGCGTAGACGTAAAGATCACTTTTGAGGCNCCCGGCGAATGAGCTTGGGGATACCCGTAGCGGCCTTTTCTTTGCACTTGCAGCGTATGGCATATGGGGCATCGCACCCATCTACTTTGTTTGGGTCAGTTTTGCGCAACCCCTAGAAGTCGTGGCACATCGTGTCGTATGGGGCATTCCCTTACTTGGCCTGTTGTTATTGGCTTCCGGACAGTGGCGTAGCATAAAAAGTCTGGCGCCGTCAGCGTTTGGCTACCTGTTGGTCAGCGCGCTATGTTTGAGTATTAATTGGCTGACCTTTATTTACGCTGTGCAAACCGAGCGTATTGCAGAAGCAAGCCTTGGGTACTTTATTAATCCGTTGGTCAGTATTGTATTAGGGTGGTTGTTTTTACGCGAACAGCTTCGTCCCTTGCAGTGGCTGGCAGTGGCACTGGCGCTGGTAGGGGTCTGTTCTGAACTGTGGGTACGCACGAACTTACCCTGGTTGGGTCTTACTCTTGCGTTGTCATTCGGTTTGTANGGTCTGTTGCGCAAGCAGGTCAACGTGGGTGCCGTTGTGGGGTTGAGTATTGAAACCGCAGTAGTTGCGCCATTTGCCATTGGCTTCTTATTTTGGCTGAGCCTGCAGGGGGACGCGCGGGACTTAGGGGCGGTATTAAGTTTAGGACTCGGAGGGCTGATTACTGTGGTGCCTTTGATCTGTTTTGCGGCTGCAGCAATGCGCCTACCACTCACGACCCTTGGATTTGTGCAATATTTGTCGCCCAGCTGCGCGTTGATGCTGGCGATCTTTGTATATGGCGAAGTTGTGCCTGCAGGACGATGGGTTACGTTCGCGCTAATTTGGGGCGCACTGATTTTATTTTCCTTTGAAGGTTTTTATCGTTACCGCAAACAACGCCAGCAGCCCGAATGATTTTGGCTTGCTAATATCTCTAGACCCGTTGGCGAGCCACTTTAGAGTTCTGGTTATTTCCCCGTCGCTGCGTCGATAGACGCTATNGTGCGAAAAAATGGCTTTTCGGAGCTGGTAGTCTGTATTTTTTGCGCCGCTGCAACNGCCGCTGCCCTGCTGGCGAACCGGCCGCTGAATAAAATGTAATAGTCGCGGCTGTTTACTCGAATAGGTCGAATTTCGTAGTCCGATCCAGAGGCTGATAAATGTTTGCGGCCAAAGAGTTCTGCAGCCGCATTGGAGCTTAAAGCGGCCCACTGGATCGTCCAGAAACTCGCAGGAGGTGCCGCATCAGTTGTCTTAATTGCTGTTGGCGCTTGGGCCTCTTTGGAGGTGTTGCGCGCAATGGTGTCGGTATTTGCAACCTTGGGTGCGTCGGTTGAAGCGCGCTCCTCGTTCATTGACGGGGACTTTAACTTTGATCGAGTTTGAGGCGCGCTTAGGGCCGCAGTAGATGGTTGTTGAGTGCTTTCGCCGCGGTTGCATTGCCACTCACCGTCAACACCCTCGCATAACCAAGGTTGTTGGGGCTGCAATGCGGAACTTTTAGCCTGCTTAGACTGACCAGCACACCCAGATAGCAAAATTACAGCACCGATGAATAATCCGAAAATCTTTTTCATGCACCGCACTCTGCCTCTCCGAATAGGCGCTGTAAAGGTTCCGTTTGACAGTGGATGGTTGCCTGAAAATGGGGTGTTTGTGTCCGTTGTTTAGTCCGGTGATCGACTCGGGGTAAAGTAGCATTGCCCTTAGCGCTGGTAAAAATCAGTCGCTCGGCATAAATTCAATGCCCAGACGACCCGTGAAGCGCAGCAATCCATCAACGGAACAACTGATCTGGGAAAAGCATGATCGCAAACATTACCGAATTCGAACGTATTCCTCGTATCCTGCGGCTGAATATTGCTGGCCAACCTGTAGAGTGGGTGAACTGGCAAGAAGCCGTCTGTCTTTATGCCAGAGATTTAGTAAGTTGGACCGTGGGTGATCCGTTATTGAAAATACGGGGTGGGCACTCGCGCTTCGACAGTTCCCGCAGTTCGGTGGAAATTCATAGCATCATTGCCTGTGACGGCAGGGTCGTGTCGCGCGATTCCCATGTGCCACCATTGACCAACCGGGCTTTATTTCGTCGCGATCGCAACAGTTGTCTCTACTGTTCGAAACAATTCAGCGATTTTGATCTCACCCGCGACCATGTACTTCCGGTGTCGCGTGGTGGTTTGGATGCATGGGATAACGTCGTTGCTGCATGTCGTCGTTGTAATCACTTTAAAGGCAACCGGTTGCTGCAGGATTGCTCAATGGAACTGCGGGCGCTGCCCTATGTCCCGAACTTTGCCGAATATCTAGCGTTGATTAACTCTGGGCGTATTTTGGGTGATCAGATGACTTTTTTGAGCAAAAGCTTTAGTGCCGAGAGCCGTTTACGGCACTAACGAAAACCTCTAATACAGTCGTGCTGATGAAACCAATCCTGTTTATGCATGACGATCTCTGGCAGAAACCGGCTGCCGAGTGCTATACCAGCATAGTGCAACAATCGCTGGGGTAATGTTTTGTTCGGTAGGTTCGCGAACGCTCGCGAGGATGCTTGGTCTGTCCGCCGTGCTCGAGCGCGTCGGTAGCGTTGGTATTCGCGCACCCCATCGAGAATATCCTCCTCGTAGTTTTCTAACATGCGCGCCAGTACCCACGCGTCTTCAAGGCCCAGCCAGATGCTCTCTGGTGAAATTGGGTGGGGTTGATAGCAGGCAGTGCTCAGAAATACTTGAGTGCCGTCATAATAATGTTCGCGGATGCGCGGTAATTCAGGGTCGAAGTATCTGGCCTCCTTGCATTGTTCAATCGCCGGGCGCAACGAAGGATGCCATTGTTCGGGATCCAAAGCTTGGCGGCTCGGTGTCATGATCAAAAAATGAGTCTGCTGTCGGCTTGCCCATTGCCAGATACGCTGATTACCCCGCAGCCAGGTTATGTTGGCCGCAACGGGTTCNGATAAATCGGTACTGATACTGAACCAGCACCAAGGTGGCGTGGCGGTAGGTTCGCTTTGTCGATAGTCCAGACGGTCGGTAACTAAGGTCAGCGAGTGTCCGCGGTCGATGGCATTTAGTGTATCGGCGCTAACAAATTCGGCACTTGGGCGTGCTCCCAAAGCGAGGGCGTTGCGTAGTTCCGCAGCACTGCAGTTGAGCATTGGCGCGCCGTACCGTTGTCGATAAAATTCGCCTAACGGCAGCTCTGATAACAAATAACCCGAATGGCCCAAGCGCATTTGCGCGCGCTGGGGCATCCTTCCTAGTTCCTCCAAAGGGATAGACGTTAGAGCGCCAATCAAGCGGGTAGCATTAGCCGGAATCGGCGCGACACACTGCTCATAGGTATTACTAGGGTAAATTCGACGAATTTGCGAAAAGCCAGCCGCAGAGCAGGCTAACGCTGCCAAATCTGCGGTGCTGTTCGAGCCGACGATCGCAATCGGGTACATTACAAACGTCGCCAGCGCGTTCCCTCGCGGGAGTCCTCCAGCTCAATACCTGCAGCAGCTAATTCGTCGCGAATGTCGTCGGCTAGTTGATAGTTGCCCTGTTGCCGCGCGGCTTTTCTAGCCTGTATTTTGGCGTCGATTTCATCATTATCTATGGAGGATTCCTGCGTAGTTTTGATCGCGGTAAAATAGTGTTCGGGATCTTCATGCAATAATCCCAAAAGCCATCCGCCGGCCAGCAACTGTGCGCGAGCGTGAGCGATCGCTTCAGTACTTGTTGCGTTGCGTAAGCGATTGGCTAATTCGTGCAAGGCTGCCAAGGCTTGGGGGGTATTAATGTCGTCCGCTAATGCCTCCACCACACTAGGCGGATCGTCTTGAGCGGAGCCCTGAGCGTAGTCACTACTAGTTAGAGAGACTGCAACGGGATTTTCTCTTAAGCACTGATATAAGCTGTCAAGACTTGCTCTGGCCTGGCTTAAGAGTTCTTCAGACCAAGACAAACTGGAGCGGTATTGACCGGACAAAAGGGCGTAACGGAGTACTTCGCCGGAGTGCTGTTGAGCTAAACCGCGCACGGTAAGAACATTGCCTACAGACTTGGACATCTTTTCCGAGCCGAGGGTTAACATGCCGTTATGCAGCCAATAACGCACATAGTCGCTGGTTTGATTAGCGCAGCGGCTTTGCGCGGCCTCGTTCTCATGATGCGGGAAAGTGAGATCGGAACCGCCGCCGTGGATGTCAATGGTTTCACCTAGATGTTTTTTGATCATGGCTGAACATTCAATGTGCCAGCCAGGGCGGCCTCGCCCCCAAGGGCTGTCCCAGCCAGGCTGGGTATCGCTAGAAGGTTTCCATAATACGAAATCTTTGGCATCCCGCTTATATTCGGCGACATCGACTCGTGCGCCAGCAATCATGTCCTCTAAGCTGCGTTTAGATAAATTGCCATAAAGTGGGTCTGATGGAACATGGAACAGCACATGCCCTGCACTGGCATAAGCATTTTCTTGCTCGATGAGTTGGTTAATCATCGCGATAATTTCTTCGATATGGTGTGTCGCCTTAGGCACGATATCTGGCGGACGTACGCCAAGGGTCGCCATGTCCTCAGCATATGCGAGGCTAAAGCGTTCCGCTAACTCGCGAATGGACTCATTATTTTTCGCAGCGGCAGCGTTAATTTTGTCGTCGATATCGGTGATATTGCTGACGTAGGTTACCTTCGGATATTGTCGTTCTAACAGGCGGATCAGCACATCAAATACGACGGCCGGACGGCCATTGCCGATGTGCACATAGTCGTAAACCGTTGGCCCGCAGACGTATACGGTAACGTGATTTGGGTCCGCAGGTTCAAATGCCTCTTTATGACCGCTCAGGGTATTGTGAAATTGGATGCTGATCATTGAGCTGAATCCACCACGACCTGCTGTTCGCGCACGTTTAGATAAAAGCATGTACGCCGATTGGTATGGCAGGCCGAACCGGTCTGGCGGACTCTCAATAAAACGGCGTCGCCGTCGCAATCAAATGACATGCTTACAAGTTCTTGTACATGTCCAGAGGTATCGCCCTTGCGCCAGTACTGTTGACGGCTGCGGGAAAAATACACTGCAAACCCTTCATCCAACGAGCGTTGGATCGCGTGCTGATCCATCCAGGCCATCATGAGCACTTCGCCGCTGTCGCTGTCCTGAGCGATTGCCGGGATTAGCCCCCGCTCATTGAATTGCAGTTGCTCGAGCACTGCGGTTAATTCTTCAGTGGTGCCATCCGCGCTGGTCTCTAACTCTTTAAGTGTCGCCATAGCGCTGTTCCAAGTATTGATATACGGCGCGTAAGGCCATCGCCTCACCACCTTCAGGACGAGCCGGCCGAGCACGAGTATTAAAAGCCATAACGTCGAAGTGCAGCCACGGAACATCATCGTTGACGAAGTGTTTGAGGAATAATGCGGCAGTGCTGGCGCCAGCAAAGCCACTGGTCGCTGAATTCACTAAATCGGCGACCTTGCTCGACAACATATAAGTGTAGTCGTCATGCAGAGGTAGTGGCCATACCGGATCATCAGTCACATTCGCAGCCGCACTGACAGCGGCAGCCAACTCAGGGTCTTTACAAAACATAGCAGCGATCTCCGTGCCAACAGCAACCCGTGCGGCACCGGTTAATGTCGCATAGTCGATGATCAGTTCTGGACTATCCTCACAGGCGATCGACAGAGCATCGCATAGTAATAACCGCCCTTCAGCATCGGTATTATCGATTTCCACTGTGAGTCCTTTATGCGTATGCAGAATGTCGCCGGGTCGAAAGGCGTTGCCCGCGATCGCGTTTTCGGCAGCCGGCAGCAACATGCGCAGACGTATAGGGAGATTTTGCGCCATGATCAGATAGCTTAAACCCATGGCGATAGCAGCACCGCCCATGTCTTTTTTCATCTGTCGCATGCTTGCACCCGGCTTAATATTCAAACCACCGCTGTCAAAGGTGACCCCTTTGCCAATTACGGTGATTTTAGGGTGCTTGGCGTCGCCCCAAGTCAGATCTATGAGTCTGGGTTGGTCAGCGGCGGCACGGCCCACCGCATGTATCGCGCCGCATTCGCGATCAAGTAATTCTTCGCCCGTGGTGACGTCAATCTGTGCGCCAAAACGCTCTGCCAGAGCGGTTGCTTCGGCTTCGAGATGGGAGGGTGCCATGTCTTGACTGGGCGTGTTGATTAGATCGCGTGTCAGTAGTGTTGCGCAGACCTTATTCATTACCTCAACGAGATCATTTTCTCCGGCGAGCAGCAGTCGCGCAGGTGTGCGAGTGGCATCTTTGTAGCGGTCGAATTGGTAGGCACCCAAGCCCCAACCGATAGCCTGCAAATTGGTGATGCTGTGGGTGAATTTGTAGCAGCCCTCAGGTAATCGCATTGGTAAATGTCCAAGCGCGGCGAGGTCGTCTTTACCATCCCAACCGACCAGGGCGGAGCCGTCGGCCAACCAAGCGAGGTCACCCTTTCTGGCATTAAAGTTTTGACGCGTTAGCCACGCGCGATCCTCGGCACCAGCGTTCTTCAGGTGTGCTTCGATTTGTCCGCTAGTCACCAGCGTAAGGTCGGTAGTGTCTTCGTCGTGGCGGGCAAAACCAGCGGCCACTGAATCGTTTTCATCGTAATTCTGCATGAGGTATCGAGTGAGTTTTAGAGGTTGTATGGTAGGGCATGTGGGCCCATGGGTCAGTGATATTTATCCGATTTGCTTAACCGGAATGGTCTCCAGACCCAAATTATTGCCGGCAAATACTTGATCAGCNCGATAGCTTGAGCGGACCAATGGTCCTGCTGCAACTTCGGTAAAGCCCATACTTAAACCTTGCTGGCGCAGCTCGGCGAATTGCTCGGGTGTAACCCAACGATCGACCGGCAGGTGGTTTTTCGTGGGGCGCATATACTGGCCTAAGGTTACTATGTCGACTTGATGATCGCGTAAATGGGTCAGCGATTGCAGGACCTCGGAATCGGTTTCTCCGAGTCCGAGCATCAGACTAGACTTGGTCAGTACTGTGGGTTTGACTTGTTTGGCGATTTGCAGGACCTGCAGCGTTTGCGCATAACCTGCTCGCGGGTCCCGCACCTGATGGGTCAAGCGTTCGACGGTTTCAATATTCTGTGCGAACACTTCTAAACCAGATTCAACGACCGTTGCGACGTGCTCCATGACGCCTGAAAAGTCGGGAGTTAGCGCTTCTACCCGAGTATTTGGATTCAGTACTTTAATTGCGCGGATGCAGTCAGCGTAGTGGCGGGCACCGCCGTCTGGCAAATCGTCCCGATCCACAGAGGTTAGCACCACGTACCCTAATCCCATTAGCTGCACTGATTTTGCGGCATTCTGCGGTTCGTTGGAGTCTAGCCAACCTTTTGGATTGCCGGTGTCGACTGCGCAAAAGCGGCAAGCTCGGGTGCAGGTTGCACCCATGAGCATAATGGTAGCGGTACCGTGATTCCAACATTCGCTGATATTTGGGCAATGAGATTCTGCACAAACTGTTGCCAGTTTGTGGTCATCAACAATTTTGCGAACCTCTTGGTAGCGTACCCCAGTCCCTGGGCGAACACGCAGCCAAGCGGGCTTGCGCTCGATATCGGGTTGGGCTTTGGCACCGGTTTTTATGCCATTTTTTATGGCGCTAAAGCCCTGAGCGGTGGCAAATTTTTCGCCGCTTTTGGGGGTTTTTTGGCGGTCGTCCTGCATCTTTAGTTATCGTTGTTCTACCGTGATTTTTGGGTCGGCATCCTGAAATTGCAAGCTGTGCAACGTTGCATATAGCCCCTCAGCCGCCAGCAGTTCCTCGTGGCTTCCTATTTCGATCACCTGCCCCTGATCCAGCACCATCACTCGGTCGGCTTCCTGAATAGTCTGCAGGCGGTGGGCGATAATGATGGATGTTCTACCAGCGGTCAGCCGTTGTAGAGCGTCCTGGATCAATAACTCGGTTTCGGTATCAATATTCGCGGTGGCTTCATCCAGCACTAGAATTTCCGGGTCTGCCGCCAGTACCCGGGCGAAAGCGAGCAGTTGCCGTTGACCTTGAGACAGGTTTTGGCCGCGTTCGGTGAGCAGGGTGTCGTAATTCTCGGGAAGCGCGTTGATGAAAGCATGGGCGTTTACTGTTCGTGCTGCCTCTATGACCCGTTCGCGGCTTATGTCTGGATTGCCCAGGGCAATGTTGTCCGCTATCGAGCCGGAAAAAATATGGAAGTCCTGCAGCACGACCCCGACGCGTTTACGTAGGTCATGGCTATGGATCTGGTTAAGATCAAAGCCGTCAAGGAAAATCTGATCGTCTTCAAAGTCATAGAAGCGCCCTAATAGTCGAATCAGAGTGCTTTTGCCCGAGCCTGTGGGGCCGACGATGGCGAGCTTTTCACCAGGCGCTATTTCAAAGGAGACGTTTTTCAATACCGGNANATCCGCGTCGTAAGCGAAGTCGACTTTGTTAAAGCGGACTGTGCCTTGCAATCGCGCTGGTAGCGTCGCGGGGTATTGCGGCTCATGGGTGGCCTCGTCCCAATCCAGAGCTTGGAATATTCGCTCGCCGCTCGCCATTGCGCGGAATAAGATATTCGTTTGTTCTCCCAGCACCACGATGGGGTGAAACAGCATGCTCACAAATTGAGTAAACAAAACCACTTCGCCGACGGTCATAGTGACCTGCATGACTTGGCTGGCTCCGTAATAGAGAATCAGGCCGATGCAAATTTGTGCGATGGTTTCGTTGAAGGCCCCATACAGGGTTTCGATTCTCGCCAGCTTTAATTCATATTTGCGGTTGTCCTGATTAACGTGCGTGTAGCGGCCTAGGTTGTAGTCCTGCCGATCAGAAATCTGTACGACCTGCAGGCCGGCTAGGTTTTCTTGGAGATTCTGGTTTAAAGTGGAAAGGGTTTGTCGGACCTGACGAAACAATAAGCGGGTTGTGCGGCGAAAATAGTAAGTCACTAAAGCGAGCACTGGTAGTGCTAACAAGAGTAAAAGGGTGAGCTGAACATCGATCGCCAGCATTACCGCGAGGGCTACGAAAAACGGAACGAACTCGCCAATTAGGGTTCCAAGGCCTCGCAGCAGTTCGTAAAGAGCCTCTACATCATTGGTGACACGGGTCATGATACGCCCCACNGCCACGCGATCGAAGAATGACGAGGGNCTGGTTTCTAAATGGCTAAACAGGTCGAGGCGCAAATCACGTAGGCCGTTGATTACCGCTCGAATGAGTGTCATGCGATGGGCATGGCCGAACACAGCGCTGCCGATTTGCAAAATCCCGTACAGAACGCAGGCTGCAAGCAATGGCGAAATATCCAAAGTCCCGGCGAGTGACTCATTAAATTCGATCATGCCAAAGTCGGGTGTATCGGTGCTGGATTCGTTGCGCAGGACATGGTCGATCACCACCAGAGAGATAATGATCGGCAGCAGTATTTGGAGCGTGGATGCCAGTAACACTAAAACGGTGCTGAGAAATAGTTGTACCTTGTAGGGGGCGAGCCAACGCAGCAGGCGGCGCAGCAGTTGCATATTTAACACAGCACCGCTGATGTCCGCGTCAAAGATGGCGTAGTCGCGCTTTACCGCTGGTGATTTCTTAACCACTTGGTTCACGATGAGCGCTGCCGAATGTGCTGAAAATCTTCGTCTTCCGCGCCTTCTCGCTGTACTCGCTCCAGCTCGGCGTAGTAACCACCCTGTGCGAGCAATTCGGNGTGACTGCCGCGCTCGATAATCCGGCCTTGGTCGAGCACAACGATCTGATCTGCATGGCGTGCGGTGCTGACGCGATGAGACACCAGCAATGTGCTCTGGCGNTGTCGTAACCGCTTTAGTTCGGACAATATGTGTTCCTCNGTCTCTGTGTCCACGGCAGAAAAACAGTCGTCTAGGATCAATACCGGCGCGTTGCGAATCAGCCCCCGTGCGAGAGTGGCCCGTTGTTTTTGACCGCCGGACAAGGTCACCCCGCGTTCGCCGATTAAGGTGTCGAGCTGATCTGGGAAATCTTCAATGGTGTTTTTTAGATCAGCGGAGGTGGCGGCTTGCCAGATTGCATCCAACGCTCGCGCAGGATCGTCATAGGTCAAATTATCTTTCAGCGGCTCGGCAAACAGAAACGGATCTTGGGGTACCAGTGCTACCTGAGCGCGCAGCTGTGACAATGGGAAGTCGGCTACCGCGGTGTTATCAATGAAAATTCGCTCAGCAGCGGGGTCGATAAGGCGAACGATTTGCTTGAGCAATGTAGTCTTGCCTGCACCGACGCGGCCCATAAGTGCAACGGTGTCTCCGGGATTGACCTCAAGACTAATAGAGTCCAATGCCAGTTGTTCGCTGTCTGGATAGCGATAGCTCAGATTGTCGATGCGAATAGCGCCTTGGATTTGCTTGGGCGCATTGCTCTCTGGNCGGTCCAAGATTTCTGGTTGGCGATCGAAGACTTCGAATAAGCGCGAGCTGGCAACGCCAGCTCGTTGAAACAGGTTGATAATAAATCCGGCCACTCGGAAGGGTTGTACGACCATGTTTACAAACATGAAGAAGGCGACGAAGTCGCCTATGGGCAAGGAGCCGTCGAGTACTAAACTGCCGCCATAGCCCAATATTGTTAGTGAACATATGGCAGCCAGAGTGGGCATCCAGGCGGTCATTGCGGAATTGATTTGGCCTTGCTCATAAAACGCATCGGCGTAGGCCTGATTGGTTTTGGCAAAGCGCTTAATTTCGTTGTCTTCTTGGACCATAGCTTGGATGGTGCGAATGCCAGAGAGGTTCTCTTGGGTGTGAGCGCCCAAATCGGAGAGTCGCTCTTGTACGTCAGCGGATGCAACACCCATTTTACGAGCTGAATACTGGGCGTAGAAAAAGACAAAGGGCATCGGCGGTAACAGCAATAGCGTCAACGATGGCGAGTAATAGAGCATAAAACCAAAGCCCACTACGCCGGCATAAACTAAGATGATNAGCAGAATGGTGCCCATAGATATCAAGCGTTGGATAAGAGCGATATCGGCTACTGCTCGAGTCATCATGTCACCGATACTGTGCCGAGCGAAAAATTCTGCGCCTTGGAGTTGCAAGCATTGGTACAAACGTTGGCGCAGATCAAAGGCCACAGTCAATCCTACACGGCGTACGCTGAAACGGGCCAAGGTGACCACCAGGTAGCGTGCGACTACAGCAACAAAAATTCCGACGACCGGCCAGCCGACTTGAAAATTTCCTTCGGCGATGCGGTTGATGGCTACGGCCGTAAGTACTGGCACCATGGCCTCAAAAATGCGCGCTACACCAAATGCAATAATGCCGAGCAGCAAACGACGCCGGTAGGGATCTATAAATACGCGCACGCGCCACAAAGACGCCATAACGCTGGTTTTAGTTTGGGCAGAGTCCAAAGTGAATTCTGACATTACTCAGAACAACGCGCGCGCGCCTTAGAAGGCCGCATTGTTGGGTACCCTAGGGAATGGGATGGCGTCTCTGATGTTCTCCATACCCGTCAGATAGAGCACGAGGCGTTCAAAGCCTAAACCGAATCCTGCATGAGGTACCGTGCCATACCGGCGGAGGTCGCGATACCACCATAATTCTTCTTTCAGATGCGCGTCCATGCGGGCATCAAGAACATTGAGGCGCTCCTCGCGCTGGCTACCGCCGATGATCTCACCGACGCCAGGCACCAGTACGTCCATCGCAGCGACGGTTTTTTCATCGTCGTTTANGCGCATNTAGAAGGCCTTAATTTCTCGNGGGTAGTCGGTAATGACCACCGGCCCTTTGACTACCTGCTCTGCGATGAACCGCTCGTGTTCTGATTGTAGGTCGGCGCCCCATGTCACAGGAAATTCAAATTTATGACCGCTGGACGTTAGCAGGTCAACTGCGTCGGTATAAGTCATTGTGGCAAAGGGCTGGCTGCTGACATTTTGCAGACGATCAATAATGTCTGGGTCTACACGCTGTTGAAAAAATGCCAAGTCATCGGCGCAACGCTGCAAGATCTCGCTAACGACATGTTGTAAAAAGTGCTCAGCCAGTTTTGCGTTAGTGCCTAAATCAGCGAATGCTATTTCCGGTTCGATCATCCAGAACTCAGCCAAGTGCCGACTGGTGTTTGAGTTCTCCGCGCGGAACGTAGGGCCGAAGGTATAAACCTTGTTTAGTGCACACGCGTAGCTTTCGACATTAAGTTGGCCGGAAACGGTAAGAAACGTTTCGGTGCCAAAAAAATCATCGGCATAAGTTTGCTTTTCTGGTCGATTGACTTGGTCCAAGGTCGATACTCGAAAGAGTTCTCCGGCGCCCTCGCAATCACTGGCCGTGATGATTGGCGTGTTGATCCAGAAAAAGCCGTTTTGGTTAAAGTAATTGTGAACAGCATTGGCGACGCTGTGACGAATGCGCGCCATAGCGCCAAAGGTATTGGTGCGCGGTCGTAAGTGCGCGACGCCGCGCAAAAATTCGTAAGTGTGCTGTTTTTTGCTGATGGGGTAGCTTTCTGGATCATCAACTAGGCCGATCACCTCTACAGATTCGGCCTGTATCTCTCGGTCTTGCCCGCGCCCAGCGGATTCTACTAACGTGCCATTGATCGCCACAGAGCACCCCGCGCCAAGTTGGTTAATCTCGTCGTAGTTAGGCAATGCTNCATCAGCGATGGCTTGTATGGTATCGAAGCAAGATCCATCGTGCAGATGAATAAAAGCAAAGCCGCCTTTGGAGGTTCGTCGCGAGCGCACCCAGCCCTGTACGCGAACGGCCTGGTTGACGGCAATGCTGTGATCAAGAATGGCTTTTATGGCAACTAATTGGGTCATATCAGGGACTGAGCAAAACCTCTATTTTAGATGATTGAAGGTAAATTTTCTGTGTTGGCTGACCGATTTGAATGTCAAGAAGACGAATTATTGCGCAGGTTGTGGATGTTCGTGCTGGCGTTGAATGGGCTGTGCTCGTCAATGTAGGCCATGTCTTTGCTGACATAGTCCCGTTCTTCGTCGACAAACCGTGCAACGGCATCGCGAAAGTTTGCATCAGCAATCCAGTGGGCGCTGTAGGTGGCATTGGGCAAATAACCGCGCGCGACTTTGTGGCTGCCTTGGGCGCCAGCTTCTACTCGGCTCAAGCCTCGCGAAATTGCAAAGTCTATGGCTTGGTAGTAACACACTTCGAAGTGCAAAAATCTATGATCCTCTATACAACCCCAGTTGCGGCCAAATAAAGCGTCCGCCCCGATAAAATTCAGTGCTCCGGCGATGTATCGATCNTCACGCTTCGCCATGATCAACAAGACGTCTTCAGGCATGGTCTTGTGGACTTCGGAAAAGAATGCTCGGGTAAGGTATGGGCTGCCCCATTTGCGCTGGCCGGTATCCAGATAAAATTGATAAAAAGCATCCCAATGGTCTTCGGTAAGGTCATCAGCGGTTGCCCACTCGATCTCAATATCGTTACTTAGCGCCTCACGCCGCTCACGCTTCAGATTTTTGCGCTTTTTCGAGGCCAGTTCTTGCAAGAAATCATCGAAGTGTTTGTACCCGCCGTTGTGCCAATGAAACTGTTGGTCCATGCGCTTTAATAAACCGTGCTCCCCGGCGAGTTGCCATTGGGCTGCTGTCATAAATGTCATATGCAATGACGATACTTGAGACTGTTGAGCGACTTGTTGGCAGGCCTGCAGGAGTAATTTTTGGTGCTCCGGGTTGGTTTGATCACACAGCAATCTTGGCCCCGAGGCCGGCGTAAACGGCACGCTGATTTGTAATTTGGGATAGTAGTCACCGCCCGCGCGGTGCCAAGCGTCGGCCCAGGCGTAATCGAAGACGTATTCCCCTTGAGAATGGCTCTTTAAATACATAGGCACCACTCCGACGGTGGCGCCACCGCTGTGAACCATCACATGAAGGGGTTTCCAGCCGGTGGACTCGCCGACACTATTGCTGGCTTCTAATGCTTTGAGAAACTTGTGCCTTACGAATGGGTTGTAGGCGCCTGCCGCATCGGCACATCGATCCCACTGCTCCGGTTCGATGTCGTCGATGCTATTAAGGATAGTGGCGGTGGTTGCAGTCAATTACGCAATGTCTCATAGATGGCAAAGCGTGATAGTAGCCCAAGCGATGTGCAGTGGGTGTGAGTAACGGCGAAATCGATGTGGATCACGGCATCAGTAAAGACCGAGTTCTAAGCCAGCCGCCAGCGCGCCGCCGAGTTCCGCGCAGCGCTCTAGTGTAGCCGAGTCAGGTGGTCCATGGGCGATGATAGGTTCCTGGACGCGAATGAAAGGATAGCCATTGGCGATACGTTCGATGGAGCGCTGCGCACCACTGCCATCGTTGCCTGCGTTGATTACGATCGCGTAGGGCAGCGGGGCCAGCTTGCCCTCAACTTCATAAAAGCTGCGATCGAAGAAATCTTTCAGCGCCCCCGACATGTAGCCGAAGTTTTCTGGGGTGCCAAGAATGAGACCGTCAGCACTGAGTAAATCCTCAGGTTGGGCATCGGCTGCGGTGATCACTCGAACCTCAATACCGCTTAGCTGCGGATCCGATGCGCCCCGGTGGACTGCTTCGATCATTGCGCGGGTGTTGCCGGTTTTGCTGTGATAAATGATGACTAGTTTTTTCAAAACGCTCTATCGTACAGTGGGATCGTGTGCCCAGTATACTTGTGCAGGGGCGCACCCACCGAGNCCTGCTTTTCGCTTACTTGGCAGATTTAGAGAGGGGAAATCCATGCGAATGAAAACACCACGTATTGAGCCGTTGCGAGAGTCTGATTGGAGTGAGGCTACTGCTGCGTTGCTAGCGCCGATCGCCAAGCGCGGGCGGGTATTGAACATTTTCCGGACATTAGCCCAGCACAGTGATTTGGCGCGGCGCTGGATGGTGTTTGCAAATCATATTTTAGGTAAATCAACCCTATCGGGCCGAGACCGGGAATTACTAATTTTGCGCATTGGCTATTTGTGTCAGGCGGAATATGAGTGGGGTCAGCACGTAGAGATNGCTCGACGCATAGGCATGAGTGATGCGGAGATACTGGCGGCGAAGACCGGTCCAGAAACCGAAGGAATCAGTGAATTGGATAGGTTGCTGCTGCGCGCCACCGACGAATTGCACTCAGATGCGCACGTTAGTGATGCCACATGGAGTGGATTAAGCGAGCACTATTCAACCCAACAGCTTATGGACTTGGTCTTCACCGTCGGCCAATATAATTTAGTGTCAATGGCGCTAAATAGCTTTGGCGTGCAGCTGGATGAAGGCATTGGAGGATGGGATATTGGGGGCGGTAGCAAGTGAAGAACGGTTATGCGGATCGACTAAGAACGGCATTACTTATTGCCATTTTATGTCTTGCACAGGTTCCGCTTACTGTTGCGGCTCAGGATTATCTTGATGCACAGTTGCGCGCTGCTGTAGACGAGTTGCAACAGGACGCCGCTCAGCCGACGACGCTCGTAAATCACTCACAACGCAGTGCCCTGTTGTGGCGCTGGGCCAACGCGTTTGCTGTTTCCGGTGGCTATGTGCCCGTTAATCTGACTGCTGCGGCGCGGACAAAATTGCCGGATATTCCAACGCCTGCGGTCCTGCGGGCCATCGACGATTACATTGCCGAGATGACGTTACTGGATAAGCAGCCCAATGCCTTGGGTAAGCTGTCAGCAACTCTTGGACCGTTTGTGGCGCGCTCTAATGCAACGCTGCAGCAAATGTATGTGGTGGGCGAAAAACCGATCAGTGTGGGTGGTGGCATCGCGGTGCCGAGACATTTTATGGCCGACTATGGAGTTTTTCAGGCGACTAGGCCTGATGCCGCAAACTACGTCACGGTTACTAGCTCGAATCCGAATGTGCATTTCGTTGCTGACCGGGTGCCTGTTGCCGGTATGCATGGTGGTTTTCGCGGCGCGGCTCCGGTTTTATTCTTTCGCTTGTCTGCCGGTGAGTTAACTCAAGATGATGTGGTGACCATAACCTACGGCGCGCGGTTCCAGGGCGGTGATGGGTTGCTTATGCCGACCTTTTCAAGTGACCGCATGCCCTTTCCTTTGTATGTGGATTTCGATGGCAACGGTCCTCTGTATTCGCTGCCGATCCAGCCGATCAGAGTGATTGGTGGGGCGGTAGATGGTGTGCATGGGTTTGCGCCCTCGGTGGTGCGTCCCGGAGAGTCCTTCACGCTCTCGGTTAGAGCACAAGACCCTTACTATAACCGTGCCAGCGGACGGGTTCCTGGTTGGCAGGTTCTGCATGATGGTCAGGTCATTGCCGCTCTAAGTGCCGGCGAGCAGGCGTTGCAAACGATAGAGAATTTGCAGTTTCAAGATGAGGGGGTCGTGCGGCTAAGCATTCGATCTGTGGACGGGGCTATTACCGGTAAAGTGAATCCCATAATGGTGTCCGCAGACGCGCAACGCATATTCTGGGGCGACACACATGGGCACTCTGGTTTTGCCGAGGGCATTGGTACGCCGGAGCGTTTCATGACTTGGGCGAAAGACGATGCGCGCCTAGATTTTGTGACGCATTCGGAACATGACATTTGGTTGGACGATTATGAGTGGCAGCACCTAAAAGATAACGTCGAAACGTATTCAGAACCGGGTCGCTTTATTGCCTATTTGGGGTACGAATGGACAACCCGTAACCTTTATGGCGGCCATCACAATGTGTTATTTCGTACTACTCAGGGTCGTGATCGGATTTCCACGCAGTTTTACCCAACTCTCACTGAATTATATGAGGGATTACGTAAGCAATACGCCAGTGAAGACGTCATTGTGATCCCGCACGCGCATCAATCTGGCAACTATCGTCTCAGCGATCCGCAGTTACAGCCGCTAGTAGAGATCATGTCCCAGCATGGCAGTTTTGAGTGGTTCGGTCGCAAATATCTTGAGCATGGCCACCAAGTCGGTTTTACGGCGGCCAGCGATAATCATCTGAGCCAGCCAGGGTATACCGCGCCAAAGGGTCGGGGTTTATCGCAACGCGGAGGCCTTGGTGCGGTACTCGGCGAAGAGCTAACTCGCGACGAACTATTCGACAACATGCGACAACGCATGACCTATGCGACAACGGGCGATCGAATCATTCTACAAACCCATGTCAATGATTTGGAGATGGGCCAGCGNGGGCGTTTTAAATCCGCTCGCAGCATNGACGGGCGGGTGGTAGGNACNGGGCCTATTGCCGAAATTGCAGTAATAAAAAACGGACGGGTGGTATGGGCTCAAGACTATTCTGCGGTTGGGTCAAGAACTCGTATGGGTTCTCAGGAAGCGCTCTATTTGACGTTTAGTAGTGACTCGGAACCTATGCATACAGGAGACAATCCGCGTGGCTGGCGGCCCTGGCAGGGCCAGCTGCGGGTCAAGGGCGCGACCCTTGATGCCGTTGCGGGTACAGACTTTTTCAATTCAGATGTACAGCAATTAGAGCGCGATGCCGACAATCCGAACATTATTCGTTTTGCGACCGCAACTCGTGGTGACACGAGTTCGATTATCCTCTCTCTTAAAGACATTAAGCGGTCTGCTCGGGTCGCGGTTGAATTAGAGGCGGGTATGGAGTTCGGTGGTGGTCCGCCGATCTACAGACGACACCAAAAAATGCCTGAGTCGGCTATTGAATTGGAGGTGAATGCGGCTAAAAGCGGCCAAGCCGAGGTTACTTTGCCCTTCGGTATCTACCAAGACGTTGTTAGTTTGCGGCGTGTGGCAGCTAATGGGCCTGAAGCGGTTACATTTAGCTGGCAAGATCAGGGCAGTGTGCAGGGGGATTATTATTACGTCCGAGTCACTCAAGTGGATGGCGCGATGGCATGGTCTAGCCCTGTCTGGATCGGTGGATATGCGCCAAGGTAGGACGATTGGCTACGGGTCAGTCGCGCAATTAATTGGACTTTTGTGATCCGCTTGTCACTTTTTGTAACAATGTTATTGACGCAGGTTGGAGAGCTGCACTAGTGTGGGGCTGAACGANGAATCANATGTCGTCATNTCGNTGAAAAATAAAAAGAANAAAGCTGGAAGACTCNGATCGATTAAAACCNAGGCGAGTGAGCTCAGCGCACTCNAAAGGGTNANCGGTTGCACCGTGAAGTCGGAATCGNATAGCTACAGGCGATAAAATTGGGGAAGTATTTTGGAAGGCACTCTGAGAAATATTAAATGAGAGTCAGTATGCTGGTGATCGGCATCATCCTCTCGGTATTGGCCGTGTTGCATGCATTTATACCTATGCTGCCAGTCTTTTCCGTGATTTATGCACTGGGTGCTACGCTTGCATTACTAAGTTTGCTCAACATTACGAATGCGTGGGCAGTTCGGACGCTCGCTATCGCGTCCACGGGTGCTATGTTCATTTACTTTTTTGGTTTTTTTCGACTCGTCCAGCATTTTCACGAGAACTGGTATCGTGGCGGCGTTGCATTGGAAGCGATCGGCATGTTGCTGTCGGCTTTCGCAATGATCGCGGTATTGTCGGTATACAGCTGTCGGTTGAAAGGCTCGGAGGTGGAAACAGCTTCGTCAGATCAGGCGATCTTCGGCGTACCGGAAAAGCTCAAAAGCGAGTCCTAAACAGCCTCAAGCTTGCCGCTCGGCAGTAATTCAAGCCGGCCAGTGGCGACAGCGTTCCGATAAATGCCAGGGGTTGGGGAAATTCTGAAAAGATCGCCATTCTTACCCACTAATTGCTGCTTAACGCCGGATCTTTTGGCTACCTCAGCATTTGCGCTTAAGTGTTTGGGCTCGCCATGAACCGGGATGGCGAGTGCGCTTGAAACCCAGCAATACATTTGCTCCAACTCTTGTTTACAGGGGTGGCCGGAGGCGTGGATAGGCAATTGGGTATTACTATGATCAATCACCTCAATTGAGCGCGCGCGCAATGCATCGACCAAACGCTCGATCGCTAGTTCATTGCCGGGAATTGTTTTTGAACTAAAGACGACTCGATCCTGAGGTTCTAACTCTAGTTCTCGATGGGTGCCCTGAGCAAGTCGGTTCAGGGCTGCTCCCGGCTCACCTTGGCTGCCTGTCGCGACTATAAGCACCTCTTGAGGTGGCAAGTAGCCGATATCGTGTGCGGGCACGACATTGAAATTTTCGTTTAAGTAACCGCAGGCTTTTGCGCTCTTGACCATTTCATTCAGTGATCGGCCCAGGATGGCCAGATGGCGACCGTTGGATGCTGCCAGATCGCCGATGCTCTGCAGGCGAGCGATATTAGAAGCAAAGCATGCCACCACCACTCGCGCCGGGGCATTCGCTATCGCCTGCTCAAGACCGGGTACCAAATCTGCTTCCGATAGCGAGTGCCCTGTCTGCGTGGCGTTGGTTGAATCACATACGATGGCGTCTACAGGCTGTGTTCCGATGGCTCGCCAAGATTCGTCATCGAAGGCTTTGCCCACCACTGGCGCGTGATCAACTTTCCAATCAGCAGTGTGCAGTATGGAGCCCGCTGAGGTATCGATGAGTAATGCGCTGGTTTCTGCTGTGGAATGGGTAATTGGCAGCCAACGTACAGTAAAAGGGCCAAGCTGCTGTACGGCGTTTTGATCCACCACAATCACCGGTGCGGCGCAGCCTTCTCGACGCAGCTTCGTTTGCACCACATGGGCGGTGAATTGGGTGGCATAAATCGGACATTTAAAATGCTGCCACAGGAGGTGTATCGCACCAATATGATCCTGATGTGCATGGGTAGCAATCAGTCCCACCAGNTTGTCGCAATGNTGAGCTATAAAGTCTGGATCGGGCATTTGTACGCGATTACCGCGTGCGCCTTGCTCAAAAGTTACCCCACAGTCCACCATCAGCCAATGTCCGTCGTGGCCGAAAAGGTTTAGATTCATACCGATTTCGCCGCAGCCACCCAGCGGCAAGAACCACAGCTCAGAATTATCAGGCGTCATGTTGTGTTCCGTTAGAGTCTCGGGCAACTTATGTNGNNANAATCTGCCACTATGNCAGTAAAGNCGATGTCAAAATTCCCCGGAAAGTNGTNAGATCAGCAAAGGAGTGAATGGTGGCNGACCAATTCGNAAGCCACATCTTGGATTTATTGTTTGATGTAGGCGAGGTTGAATCGACGCGTTTTTTTGGTGGGACCGCAATAAAGTTAGGTGGCGTGCAGTTTGCGATGGTTATGCGTGGAGTGTTGTACTTTGTTGTAGATGAGCCACTACGTGAACGGTTCCGTGAAATGGGGAGTCAGCCTTTTAGTTATCAGACAAAGAAGGGCCAGCAGGCAATTCAGCGCTATTACTCTGTGCCGGCGGAGCTGCTGGAGGCGCCGCAACAGTTGTGTGCTGCGGCAAACAGGGCTTTTGCCCACGCGTTAGCTACGTCTAAAAGCTCTCAGCCCACGCGTAAACGCCGCTGAGGAAGGACCAGAGCGCCGCGCAGCCGCATCCCCGAGTTTTCCGTGTTGCTCCTAGCTATCGTAGTTAACCTGCGGCCTGTTCTCGCGCGCCTGTTAGCGGTTCGCTGTGCACGTGCTCAATAAACTGATCAATGGACATAGCGCCCAGATCCTCACCACTTTGGGTACGCACGGCGAGTTCGCCATTGGCCATTTCCCGATCGCCAATCACAAGTAGGTACGGGATTGCCTGTAGAGTATGCTCGCGGATTTTGAAACCAACTTTTTCATTGCGCAGATCCGTCATGACCCGAAGGCCGCGGTGCTTAAGGCGTTGTTCCAAATCTTTCGCNTAATCGGCTTGTTTNTCCGTAATGTTCAGNACNACTGCCTGAATTGGCGCCAGCCATAACGGGAACTTACCCTCATAGTGCTCAATCAAAATACCTGTAAAGCGCTCAAGCGAGCCGAATAATGCCCGATGTAACATCACTGGACGTTTATCACGGCTGCCGGTCTCGTCAACGTAGGAAATATCAAAACGCTCCGGGAGATTCATGTCGACCTGCAAAGTACCGCACTGCCAATCCCGACCGATTGCATCGCGCAGCACAAATTCTAATTTAGGCCCGTAAAAGGCGCCTTCGCCCGGGTACAAAACGTAGTCCAGGTTCATCCTATCTAGGGCATTACTTAGCGCACCTTCTAGCTTGTCCCAGATCTCNTCACTGCCGATACGTTTTTCAGGACGAGTCGATAATTTAATNACCACATCGTTGAAGCCGAAGTCTTTGTAAATGTCCAATACGAGCGCAACGACGTCGATGCATTCTTGCTCCATTTGATCTTCGGTGCAGTAAATATGGGCGTCATCCTGNGTAAAATGACGCACGCGCATCAAACCATGCAATGCACCTGATGGTTCGTAGCGATGCACTTTGCCAAATTCCGCCATACGCAGCGGCAGATCACGATAGCTCTTTAGACCNTGGGCGAACATGGATACAGAGCCGGGGCAATTCATGGGCTTCAGTGCAAAAACCCGCTCGTCTTCAGTTTGGGTTGAAAACATATTTTCNCGGTAGTTATGCCAATGCCCAGAGGTTTCCCACAAGCTGCGATCCATTACATCAGGAGTATTTACCTCGACGTAATCAGCGGCTTCTTGGCGTTTGCGCATATAGTCCAAAAGTTGCAGAAATAGTGTCCAGCCCTTTGGGTGCCAAAAGACCGAGCCTGGCGCAGTATCGCTGAAATGGAATAGATCAAGTTTGCGGCCCAGTTTGCGGTGATCTCTTTTCTCAGCTTCCTCTAACCGATAGAGATAGGCCTTAAGTTCCTTTTTGTCGCGCCACGCGGTTCCGTAAATGCGTTGGAGCATTTCATTATTCGAATCACCGCGCCAATAGGCGCCAGCGAGACTCATTAGTTTAAACGCTTTGGGTAGCTTGCCCGTGCTGGGTAGGTGCGGTCCGCGGCATACATCAAACCACTCGCCCTGACGGTAGATCGAGATCTCTGCGTCTTCTGAAATCAAATCGTTGATGATTTGCACCTTATANTCTTCACCAATTTTGCCAAAGACCTCCTTGGCCNGGGCGCGAGTCAACACCTCTCGTTCGATGGGTAAATCCCGGCCAACGATCTCGCGCATGCGCTCTTCGATTTTCTCAAGATCCTCTGGGGTAAACGGTTCTTCTCGNGCAAAGTCGTAGTAAAACCCGTCCTCAATGGCTGGTCCGATTGTCACTTGGGTGCCAGGAAACAGCTCCTGTACGGCCTGTGCCATNACATGNGCCGCATCNTGGCGNATCAGTTCGAGGGCTTCGTCGCTTTTCGCGGTAATGATGTCCAGTGCAGCGTCTTGCTNAATTAAGAANGATGTATCGACCAGTTCGCCATCGATCTTGCCGGCTAATGCNGCNTTNGCNAGGCCTGGTCCAATATCAGCGGCGACATCAAGGATAGAAACNGCACGGTCGAAGTTTCGTGCAGAACCGTCGGGAAGAGTGANTTGCGGCATAAAGCNTGCTCCGTCAGTGGCGACCCCTACTGAAGGTCGCGTGGTTGCGTTNAGTCATAATAGAACAAAAAGCCGTTGGTTGGCGAGGTGCGGTCGGCTCAGGNANCGCGGTGGCTGCCGAGAATTAGCCGCTCNGTGCAGTGCCATCNGCTTCAGTAACCGATGGCTAAACCGTCCTTGCGCATTTCGGTGGCGCCAATGTAGACCCCAGTCTCTGGGTCGCGGTAGATCGCTTGATAGCCACCAAACATCACACCGTTAGAGACAATTTTCACTCGGTGACCCATTTTCTCTAAAGCACTGACGGTTCCTGCACTCACGCCAGGTTCCACATGTAATGTGCCGAGCAAGTCATCCTCCCCATTCCCGGTAGGCTGGCGGCCACCGGTGTGGTTCATGCGCGCGGCATCGCCAGCTTCTTGGGGATTCATGCCGTAGTCGATCATATTGATCAAAATCTGCACATGACCCTGAGGCTGCATGGAGCCTCCCATTAAGCCGAAACTCATCAGCGGCTTTTTGTTGCGCATGACGAAGGCGGGAATAATGGTATGGAAGGGACGCTTGCCGGGGGCGTAAACGTTGGCATGGTCAGGNTCCAGAGAAAACAATTCGCCGCGATCTTGCAGCATAAAACCCAGACCGTCTGGCACCAGACCTGAACCCATGCCGCGATAATTTGATTGGATCAGTGACACCATCATGCCGTTGCTGTCTGCGACCGTTAGATAGGTGGTATCGCCTGCGGCTTCTAGNTTTGCGTCGCCGGGCTGTGGCTGCAGCATGGCCCTTTCTGGATCAATCAGGTCGAAGCGCGCTTTGCCATAGGCTTCTGATAACAGCCATTCGGTGGGTATATCGGCGAACTGAGGGTCGGCGTAATACTTCGCGACATCTTCGAAAGCCAAACGTTTAGCCTCGGTGAGGTAATGCCAAACCCTAGGGTCGTCTCTTGGCCACTGGGCCAACTTTGCATGGCGCAGAATATTAACCATTTGCAGCGCCGCAAAACCCTGACCGTTGGGGGGTAGCTCGCATAACTCAACATCGCGATAAGCAGCGCAGTNNGGTGTTACCCATTCGCTCTTGTGGGCGGCTAAGTCGGCNAGGCGCAGATCGCCGCCGATACGCCGCATATAAGCATCAATGGTTTTGGCGATGGTCCCTTGATAGAAGGCATCTCTTCCTTCTTGGGCAATGATTGCATAGGTTTTGCCGAGGTCAGGATTGCGGAAAACTTCTCCAGCCTTCGGTGCCCGCGGTTGGAAATAAGTGTGTCTGGCATTGTCGAATTCGTCGATCATAGCGATGCGGCGATTAAAGGCGGCCTCAGCACGCTGAAAGTAGTAGGCGATGACAGGCGAGACTGGGAACCCGTCCTTGGCGTAGCGAATAGCCGGTGCCAGTACAGACTGCATGGGGAGTGACCCAAAGCGCTGATGAAGCTGAAACCAACCGTCGACGGTACCGGGAACGGTGACAGGCAGGTGGCCTACGGGTGGAATACGGGTGGCGCCGCCAAGCTGCTGGCGCAATTGTTCCAGATTGCGGGACTTTGGGCTACGCCCGGAGGCGTTCAAGCCGTGCAACCGTTGGGTTTTAGGATCCCAAATAATGGCGAACAGATCGCCGCCAATACCATTGCCTGTAGGTTCCATAAGACCAAGCGCTGCGTTAGCAGCGATGGCGGCATCGACGGCGCTGCCGCCGGCCTTAAGTATGTCTATGGCGATTTGGCTGGCTAGGGGCTGCGCTGTCGCAGCCATTCCGTTGGCGGCATAAACCGGGCTGCGTGACCACGCCTGCCCCACCGGACGTCCGCCAGCTCCAATATTGGTCGGGGCAGCGGCATTAGCCTTTGCTGCGGCATTGGCCCAATCTGGCGCTAATCCCGTAAAGCAAAGGCACAGAATCAGCGTAGCAAAAAAGCGTGAGCACATGATCGCCCCCGAGAATTTTTGCCTACCTTAACTGAGGGCAGGGTATTTGTATCGACTGCGCCGTGACTAAAAGATCAGCTGTACGGTCTCGCCGTGCATCTCAACCACGGTTGAACGTTGCGCGGGTAGGATGGATTGCTCAGGTATTTCGCGGTTCCATTTATCGAAGGCTGATCGCAAACGTTTTACGATCGCTGGATGAGTGGTGGCAAGGTTGGTGCGCTCTCCGGGGTCGTTTTGCAAATCGTAAAGCATCGTTAGATGGCCCTTAGGTGCTTGGCGAGGCCAGCCCTCTGCAGGTGGCTTGATGCGGCGGGCCGCGTCCAATTCGGATATCGCGTATGGGCTTTTGGCGTATTCCAACAGCTTCCAGCGCTGGTCGCGGATCGCTCGCGTTGGACTCGAACGCCAATAGAGATATCTGTGGGGTTGTTGCTTCTGATCATTAAGGTAGGGCATTAAATCGATACTGTCCTCGGTTGTGTGCGCGCTGCCGGCGAGTCCGCCGAATGTCGCCATAAGATCCAACAAGCTGACCATGTGTGGATAGTTGCTAGCGGCTATGCGACCAGGCCAGCTGAAGATCAGCGGTATGCGAATACCGCCTTCGTTGTGGTAACGCTTGAAGCCGGCAAACGGTGCATTCGAGCAGACTTGAATATAGCCGGCACAGCCGTTATCGCTGGAGAACACGAGCAAGGTATTGTCCAGTTGCCCGGTTTCTTCTAGCGCGCCAACAACTGCGCCAACACTATCGTCCAAAGAGGCCACCATGGCGGCATAAATACGCGCTGCAGGGTCACTTATGTGTTGGTAGCGGCCCGTGTACTTTTTCGTCGCTTGCAGTGGCGTATGCGGAGTCGTATGACTGAGGTATAGAAAGAACGGCGCTGCGTGCTTCTGCTTGATGAAATCCACCGCGCGATCGGTAAATACATCAGTCAGGTATTCCTCAACTTCAATTAGTGCGCGGCCGTCATAAACTCCTTTCGATCGATCGCGAACAAGAGGCCAGTTGCCAACAGATTCAACGTCAGGCCTAGATTGGTCAATGAAAATGCTGCCGCCGGCCAACACTCCAAAATATTCATCGAAACCGCGATTTAATGGATGGAACTGGGGTAGATAGCCCAAATGCCACTTACCTACCATGCTGGTGGTATAGCCTGATCCATTGAGCATGTCGGCCAGAGTAATCTGTTTCGCGTCCATGCCCGAGGTCTCGATGCGCGCCGCAGGATTAAATTCCCAACCGTGGCGCTGCTGATATCTGCCAGACATAAGCCCTGCGCGCGACGGACTACAGACAGGATGGGAGGCGTAGGCTTGTTCGAACAACATGCCCTTGGACGCCAGTGCATCAATATTGGGCGTATCAATCAATTCACCGCCGTAAGCGCCAACATCGCCGATGCCCAGATCGTCAGCAAAGATAAAGACGATGTTAGGTTGGGCTAGAACCGTAGAAGTAGTAGTCAGCAGAATTAAAAGGGAAAGGGTGCGCCACATATGTTGTCCTCCAAGCCCAATGATTTGCTAAAAAATCTGGTTCCAGCTTAGCATCGGCATATCACCACTTGAGTATAGCTTGCGCAGCCGGCCTAGCGCGGTAGCGTTCGTCCCATGCGCGTAGCAATGGCCTGTCACCAAATACATCAGCTTCGACAAAGCGCATGAACTGCAATGAAGACTGCATTGTGCAATCCGCGACGTTCACCTGGTCACCCCCAAGTAATGGGCGGCCGTCACCCAAGAGCTGTTCTAAATGGTCCAACGGAGTTTGCATAGCGGCAAGACATTGCGCGGCTTTCTCTGGCTCCGGCGGGCGACCCAGCGGTGAATTGGTGGCGTGACCGTAGGTGCCCATGGGGCCACCCAGGCGCAGGTCGACAATTCGTTCCAGATCTTTAGCTTTGCCTATTTGTTCCGGTGTGCCCGCACACAGAGTGGCTTCTGGGAACTTAGCCTCTAAGTATTCAACAATGGCCAGCGACTCCATGAGAAAAGTGCCGTCATCCAATTCAAGAGCTGGTACCGTGCCGAATGGGTTGCGGGCTAGGTGTTCGGGTTCTTTATGTCTACCTTTAACGGTATTCACGACAATTTGTTCGATATTCATAGCTACGCCCAGTTCCTCACGTTCGGCAATGTAGAGCATCACCTTGGTCGGGTTAGGCGCCAGCGGTACCATAAATAGCTTCATCAAAGATCCCTCGTAATATCAACGATTTGTTCCAGTAGTTCGTAGCGCGCGGGGCCGATTGGGCCAGCACTGTCCAGTCCCAGTTTAAGCG
>PAFJ01000048.1 GCA_002704325.1 Gammaproteobacteria bacterium
CGGGTTGCAGTTGTTTCTGTGCCCGGCCATACCTTTGCCATGTCGTCGTCTGCCATACCATGGCACAAACGTAGCTCGCCGCCCGCGGTTTCTAGTCGCACTACTCTCGGTAGACTCTGGAGGAAAGTCAGTCCTTCCTCGCTTACACCGGTCCTGAANTGCGCGTTACGCACGTGGCGGTTTTCATCGTCGAGCAGCCACCTGTCATGATTGCCCGCGACTGTATGGACCTGAGCGCTGGCTAGGGCGCGCCAGCATTGCTCGATGCAGCCTTGCCCATCCGCGATATCGCCGGTGCAGATAACGGCATCTACCGATTGTTGTTCCAACCAGCCCAANGCCTGTNTTAAACGTAAGTGCTCGCTATGGACGTCTCCGATNATGCCGATTCTTCCAATCACTTGTTGCCGTGACACTCGCTTGATTTANGCCGCTACAGTGCAGACTGTATAGTGAACAGGATGTGAAGTATTAGTCGGCTACGAAACCTTTCCAGCCGCCCATATATTCGATAAACCTTTCACTCANGCCCTCTTGCGCGAGATGAGCTCGGCTGACCGGCAAGGAAACAGGTTCNAATCGGTCATCATTCATTACCCGACGCGGATAATCATGATGCAGGATTGCACCCCGCCCGATGGTNACGAAGTCAACATCGGCNGCTAGCACATCCTGAACTTGTTCTGCAGTCAAAATCTTTCCGGCTACCGTCAGCAGCACCTTACCTCTCGGCAACCGAGCAAAATGAGACAATAAGGAACTCCCTTGGTATGCCTCCTCTTCTGGCAGTTTGAACGAATCCCATAGCGAAATATCAAGAAAATCCACTTCTCCGCCCGCAATGAGTTGCTCACAAACATCCAAAGCTTCGGCTAGACGTATACCAAAACGTTCTGGCGATAGACGAACCCCAAGCAAAAATTCCGGCCCACAGGCTTGGCGAACACCGCNCACGATCTCAAACAGTATGCGCGCTCGATTTTCTAATGAACCCCCATACTCGTCGTCTCTGCGATTGTATAGCTCACTTAAAAACTGACAAAGGATATAGCCATGCGCACCATGAATCTCAACGCCATCGTAGCCGGCCTGCCAAGAGCGAACTGCAGCCGCAATAAAATCATCGCGCAACTGTTTCACTTCATCCAAGGTCATCGCTCTTGCGCCTGTTTCTTCATCCATAGACGGGCACACGGGAGCTGTTCCGATTAGCGCTGCAGGCGACCGCATGCCGGCATGATGTAATTGCGCTACAGCCAAGCTATTTTCAGATTTGATCGCTTCAGCCAAGCGACGATGGCCGACCANATGATCATCAGAAAAAATACCCAACTGACCTGGAAATCCTTGGCCTATCTGCTGCACATGCGCAGCACAGGTCATAGTTAAACCAAATTCCCCTTTCGCACGCAAAGTCAGCCAGTTGAACTCTTCGTCGGATAAAGTCCCGTCATCATTGCTCTGACAGTTTGTTAATGGCGCCAACATGAATCGATTTTTCATGCGCTTACCGCATGCAAACTCAACCTCGGTACTTCCTAAACCCACAAAACCTCTCCCTGATCAAATAATTTTTTACGGCCGACAAATCGATTGCGCAAATCGCGCTCTCCAAGCTTGGCTGTCACTTCAAGCGTCAACAAATTCAGTAGCCAAACCTTTCCAGCATAAAGCAAAGCACCAAAATTGCTGCAGTCATCAACAATAACGCTGAGATAGTTGTCTTGGTCTGCGGATACTGATAGCGCGCGAAGCTGATTTTGTGCCTGTTCAGCGACATAGCCGCAAAGGTATAAAAAATCGCGACAACGAAGCCTACGACATTCCACCACAGCCAAGATACCTCGGGAGCTCCCATTGCCAAACCCAGATTTACCAATAGACCAATAATAAATCCGGTCAGGGCAAACCGCTGAGGTACTTCGCGCAACAAAAGAGCCGTGCAGAACAACGCCAAAAGTGGGCCATTAAACATAGACCCGACTTTGTTAACCGCTTCCAAAATCGTCGGCGCGATACGCTCAACTTGAAAGGAAAATGCAATACAGGCGATCCCCCACAGCAAAGTCGACAAACGCGAAAGCTGTAAAACTTTCCGGTCACTCAAATGCCAATTGGGCCTGACGAAATCTTCCATCGTTGCCGCTGAAAGACTATTGATCGCCGAATCTATAGACGACATTGCCGCAGCTAAAAGCCCCACCATAACGAGCCCAACAAAGCCCGGCGCAAAATTGCCCATGACATACATCGGAAAAGCCAAATTGAAGTTAGGTTCTCCAGCCCCAGTGAGCGGCAGTGAGGTAATGAAATCCGCGTTTTGCGCAGCAAAGGCCGCCAGACCCAAACCCAGAAAACAATAGCTAAGAACCAGCGGAAAACGCAGCAGTCCGTTCAGCAATAGGACTCGCTGAGACCCAGCGTCGGATTTTGCCGACAAAACCCTCTGGGTTTGACTTTGATCGCAACCGTAATAAGCCGCGTAGAGAAAGAAGCCACCAATCAACATTGGCCAGAACCCGTAGTCCTCGCCATCTAAACCCCAGTCGTTGCGAATAACTGCTGTGCGCTCAGTAACGGCGAAGAACGACCAATCTGTTGCATCGCCGAGCAGCATCAGACTGAACAGAACAGTGATCGAAAGCAAAACTAACTGGAGCAAGTCACTGATTACGACAGCCCGCATCCCGCCTAAAAGATCATATAACAGCGTCACGCCCATAAGCAGTAACACCGCAAGCGCATAATCAACGCCAAGCAGTTCGGCCAGAATTAGTGTGACTCCGTAAATCGTGACACCTGTGGCAACGGCGCGGAATAGCAAAAAACAGCCACTCGCCAGAATCCTCGACTCGCGGCCAAGCCGCTGCTCGAGAATTTCATATATAGAAATCACACCCATCTGTCGGGANGGAACAATTAGAACGATCAGCGCAGCCATGGCCAAGGGCACGGCCAATTCATACTGAAGCCAAACCATACCGCCACCAAGGGTAAACCCGACAAACGCGGGTGCGCCGAGCAAACTATTCGTGGAGCACTGTGTCGCGAGGGTCGAGGCCGCAAGGCTACCGCTAGACATGCCTCTCCCCGCCAAAAAATAATCGGTTCCTGAACGCTGGCGGCGACCCAACCACGCCGCCAAAGCCAACATACCAGAGAGATANAGCGTAACGATTAGCCAATCCAGATCAGACATGGGCATCCTTCAAACAACAATGAGTTTTCCGATGGAACTCAGCGACGGATAATGATACAAATTGGAAACAAATTGCATTAAATCAACCCGATTTATTTTTCACAATGGAACAGCCGCATAATCAACCCGCGCGAGAGGAAACCCAGACGGGTCCGCACGAGCCTTTGGCAGCTGGAACGGTAAAAAGAGAGCACAAGACGAACAATCCTAAAACCCAGAATGACGGGCAAGCTTATGGCGACGCCAATGGCTCAAATCCTGCCGTTAGAGCCCAATCGGCCGCTATGTCCCCAAGCGAATACGCGCTGGTGCAAAACCTTACCGCTCTTTACGGGGAAGGCGGTTCTAGCTATCTGGCAAAAAAACTCATGGCGATATCTATGGGCGAACTCATGGACGCGACCGCAAAAAAAGCCAGTGAAAGCCGTTCCCTTAGCGCCAGAGATAGCATGCTCATTTGCTATGGCGACAGCATTCGAGATCAGCCAGGCAGTCCCTTGAGCGCGCTCAACCGTTTCGCAAACTCACATCTTGCGAAAAAAATATCGACCATACATATCCTGCCTTTTTTCCCGTCATCCTCGGATGATGGGTTCGCCGTTATAGATTATCAAACAGTNCGGCAAGACCTGGGNGACTGGTCGGATATCCATACTCTTTCCGAAAACTTTGATTTGATGTTCGATCTAGTGATCAACCACTGCTCNCGAGAGAATCTCTGGTTTGCGGACTTCATCGGCGGCAGAAAACCCGGGTGCGATTATTTTCATGAAATGCCGTCAATGGTTGGCCTTGAAAATGTCGTAAGGCCCAGGAATTCTCCGCTTCTCACTCATGTGCATACCTACGAAGGCGTAAAAAGAGTATGGACCACCTTCAGCGACGATCAGATTGATCTGAACTTTGCTAACCCTGATGTACTTTGTGAATTTGTCCGCGTGCTCTCTTCTTACATCGCCCATGGAGCGCGGTTTATACGGTTGGANGCCATAGCGTTTCTCTGGAAGGAGTTAGGCTCCAGCAGCATCAATCTAGAGCAGACTCACGCCGTTGTGCGAATTCTGCGTGCCCTTATTGATGAAATGCAAACGCAGACATTGTTGCTCACTGAAACTAACGTCCCACATGAAGAAAACGTTAGTTATTTTGGCAATCAGGACGAGGCGCACTTAGTCTATCAATTCAGCTTGGCACCGCTGTTGCTCTATAGCTACTTATTCAATAACGGCCAATATCTCGGCCTGTGGGCGAATCAGTTAAACCCGCCCAATGACGGCTGCAGCTTTATAAACTTCATTGCCTCCCACGATGGGATCGGGCTCAGGCCATTAGAAGGTTTAGTGCCCGATAGCGAAATCGAAAATCTTACAGACAAAATTCATGAACGCGGCGGTTATGCCGCCATGCGCACTGATAAAGACGGTAAAGATAGCGTTTATGAACTGAATATCGCCTTATTTTCCGCCTTCGGCGGAGCCCAGGAAGACATACCTTCGTATTTGGCGGCCCATCAACTAATGATGGCGTTTCAGGGCGTACCCGCGATTTATATCAATGCCTTGGTCGGCGGCCTGAATGATTTGCAAGGTGTAGAGAGCAGTGGGCGTACCCGATCCATAAACCGCGGCCACTGGGAATTGGCAAACCTCACGGAATTATTGGATAACGACGCCAACTCACAATCCATTATCTTTAAAGAAATTTGTAGAAATCTTGAGCTGCGAAGCGGTCAATCCGCTTTTTCNCCCTCAGCAAGTCAAACAGTCATCTTCTATGATCANAGCCACATCTGGCTCAAAAGACAAAGCAGCGATCAACGCATATTCGTTGTCGCTTCTTTTAGCGCAGAGACAACAAAAACGGCATTGGTAGTCGACGAGTCCCTACCCGATATCGGCTTGGATATCCTCAGGGATGAAAACGTCCATCTGCATCAGGCGATAGCAATGGCACCCTACCAGGTGCGCTGGATATCCGTGCCGCAGGTCAGCCCTTAGCCTCTGCATATTCAGCCTGATCGTCGGTCACCGACCGCTGGAAATCGGCGAACACATCAGGGTAAACACTCGTAACACGATTCCAAGAGTGGATATATGGGGTTTCTTCACCGCTGTCTAAATAGGATTTACCCGCCTTAAGGACATTTGCTGCAAAGAGCTCAACTGCCCTTTCCTCGGCGTCACGATCAAAGTGAAGGCCGTTCATACGCGCATCATCGTGGTAGGACTCGATTAANTCTAAGGCGATACGTAGNTAGGATGCCTTAGTGCTGCGAACCGTNCCGTACTCAAAGACAAATCCTAGCGTTGCCAAAATTCGAAACAAAGACTTGGTGATATCCACACTCATACGAGACAAGCCCTTGGTGCTATCTTCCANAGATAACTCTTGATGTTTGTGATCGTAGTTGTCTGCCACTTCAACCTGACAAACTCTGTTCGTAGAATGATTCCGATACACCTCCGTCAAAACACCAATTTCAAGACCCCAATCCGCCGGGATTCTCATGTCGCGCAGCACATCGATATGCATGGAAAATTCGCCCGCCAATGGNTAACGAAAGCTGTCTAAGTAATCTAGAAATGGATGCGCGCCAAAGACACGCTTCATGGACCGAATCAGCGGCGACACCAAAAGCCGACTGACTCGTCCATTCATCCTGCCNTCGGCAACTCGGGCATAAAACCCNTTGCAAAACTGGTAATTGAATTGCGGGTTAGCGACTGGATAAAACAGCCGCGCCAACATGCCGCGATCATAGGTTGAGATGTCGCAATCGTGTAATGCTACCGCCTGAACACCCCCCAAAGATTGAACAAAGCCAAAGCAATACCAAACGTTGCAGCCCTTCCCTAGACTTGTCGGCGCAAGCCCCAATTCGCCAAGGCGCTTCTGCANACTGGCCATCCTCGGCCCATCGTTCCAAATAACGGTATGCGGCTGTGGTAAAACGCTAAAATAATCCAGTGCGTGCCGGTATTCGGCCTCAGTAGCACGATCCAGCCCGATAACAATATGCTCAAGGTACTCAACCCCAGTAAGCTCCTGNACGATTTTCGCCAGCGCAGGCTGTGCTAGTTCAGAATATAAGCAGGGCAACACGAGGGTCATCGGGCAGTCTTTTGCAAACTCGCCAAGCTCTTCCTCTAGCCCTTCCTGCGAACGCGTAGACAGGTTGTGCAAGGTAGTGATGATGCCGTTTTGAAAGAAATCGCTCATAAACAAAATATCCGGTTTTAATCTGAGTAGTGTAGCGCTAAACGCTGAGCTCGCTGATTANGGCTTGCAACCAGGCTTCATGGCCTGCGTTGCATACGTCAACCAAACGCGAAACCGCAGCGGTGCTACGTAAATGCCGTTTCATTTCGCGCTGGGCATCTAAACTTTCGTCTGCTGGCCCAACGCCATTCGTCGGGCGACTAGAAAATACAAGCGCGGCGTCGCCTAGCGCTAACATCGATAGATCATTGGGGCTGTCCCCACACACAATAACCCGCTTTGGGCGAGTCATTGTTGACTGCAGCACAGAAATTATTTCTGCAACCGCGTCGCTCTTTTGCCGCGCTGACGTTGCGGTATAGAAACGCCCGCCTTTCTGCAGCAGCAGCCCTCGCTCAGACAACGCCTGCGTCATGACTAGCACCTGCTCGGCTTGCTTCAATCCCACCATCGGCTCTGAAGCCATACGCTGCTTCGCCAAGTGTGCGTCCTGCAAGGACAACTCCGTCAACTTCGAAACTTGCTCCGCGCTCAATTCGCTGAAGCCAACNAAGTCGAGATCATNTTNCTCACGCAATGTTTTCAATTGGTCGCAAAGACCAGGGTAGTCTANGCCTTCGATTTGCATACCGCAGGGCNTATCGACTGCCCCCGAGATCCATGGTTTCTCATCACCCCAGTCTATGCCGGCACCATTCTCAAAAACAAAGGGCGTTGCCACAGACTGTTGCGCGCGTAATAACATCATTTCAGCATGAGTTTTACTGGATACGGGAACAACAAGCGCGCCAAGCTCGAAAACTCGATCCATGGCCATAGCGGCACCAACTAGGTCATAGCGGTCGTCGAGTAAGGTGCCGTCAAGGTCGGTGAAAATCAGCGCTCGGATCATTTCTTTATTAAATCACAATCACGCAGCGCAGTGTTTTAACGCGTTAACGTTTCCCTATAATTTCTACGTTATCACCCCAACACTTGGCTTTGCGGCCACCGTCTGCGCGGAAGCGCAACAACAGCTGTTTAAGACTGCCCGGATTTTTGATGCGCCCAGTATTGCTGTGAAGGGTGATCCCATCAGCCATCGCCGGCGTAACCGTCAACAGCGCTTGCCAACGCGCACCACCACTACTAGAAATTTCTGCCTTGCAACTCTCACCTTTTTTTAAATCGAAAGCCGCGAGCTGCATGGTCATGTCCAAACGCGAATAGCCCTCTACATCGACCGTCATTTGAGCATTACGCTGGCGGGATAGATTTAACGAATGGTTGCCCTCGTAATCAGTAACCTTGTTCTTACCCTTCCCGTCAAACAGCCAGCCTGTGGCTGCACCACTTTCAAAATTTTCTGCATACAGAACACGCTGCTCAGCGAACGCCGTCGCGGGGGCTGCCATGATCAACGCCATCACCACCCCATATTTCGCACCGATTGGCAAAACCCCATTACTTAGTTTCATAAATATCCCTCTTAGCCNCCGTCTACAGAGTGTCGCTGATGCTTTCTGCGGAAACAAACATCGCGCGCGCGGAGGATAAGTTGATTTTTTAGGTCAAGGATAAGAGCTTACTCGTCAGAACCTAGTTACTGAGCCTGAAGCAGAGCGTTTTTCGTAAGCCACGCGAGCCGCGCCGCTCAAACCAGCCTCCCTGCTCCAGCCCCACTTCTGTGCGTCGACAGCATCTAACTACAGAGCGACGCGCCTCGCCATAGCCCCAAGGCGCATAATGATGGNGCTAATATCGGAGGTTCAGTGCAGCAACGACCAATCGGGCTCCGATTCTGGATGACTTAGCGGCCCATGGGCATTACGCACCACGCGACGCTGCTCGTCCAACCAGTGTTTCCAATCCGTGCAAGGTACTAATTCATCTCGCCGCTGCCGCTGGTGGACTTGGAGCATCTCGTGTAATTGTGGCTCCAGCGTACCTACTTGACCTGCCAAGTTATGCATTTGTAACGGATCCTCATACAGATCGTACAACTCAGTTTTCCCGCTGAGCCATTTGGCATAGGTATATTGTTGAGTTCGCACTCCCCGCCATTCCGCGCCATCTTGAAACCAGTCAAACCATTTTGAAAAATTCATGATAAAGGCACTGTGATCGGTAGCCGTGTCAGCCCATTGTCCGGACAGATCAGTCCCCTCGATACTGCGTGGTACCGGTATGCCCGCCAAGCCACATAGGGTAGGAAAGAAATCCACCATACTGGTCATGCGTTGGCTAACTGCAGGCTCGATCACCCCTGGATAGCGCAATAGCGCCGGTATGCGGATCGAATTTTCATAAGGATTTTTCTTCGACCACGGATTAACCCCTTGACCACCGCCTTGGGTACCGTGGTCCGAGGCAAACAATACAATGGTATTGTTAGCCAAGCCTTTTTGCTCGAGATAGTCCAAAAGGCGTCCTAACATTTCATCNACTGCGAGGATCATCGCAAGATAGTGGCGATACATATCGAGCGATGCGCTCTGTAATTGNTGGGGCACNTTTGCCGGCAAATATAAGGTCTTCGGCAATCGCTCGTAACAATGATCCGGCGCGAACTTGAACGGCGTATAGTGCGGTGGGTGCGGCGACAAGAACAACAAAAACGGGGCATCGCCAACGCTGTCCATAAATTCAAAACCGTAATTCAGTAGACCGTCTGTCTCATAGCCTTCCCAGCGTTCATANTTCCAATCGTCTTTGTGCACAAAACCGTCGAAAAAGACCATGTGTTGGTTGTAGGCGCGCCAGAACTCAAAGCCCAATCGGTCGCGACCCTCCGGCACCCAATCAGGGTGTTGGGGCATTCGATCTAAGGCTGGCCAAAGTCCTGTGTGTAAGTGCCACTTACCCACCCATGCAGTTTTATAGCCAGCTCGAGCAAAGGTATCGCCAATAGAAATTTCCGAATGCCGAGTACGGGTGGTATTGATCAAATGTCCGGTTGTTTGCGGGTAACGTCCGGTCAACAGCATCGCTCGAGCTGGCGTGCAAACGGGACAGTTGGAAATCGCGTTTTCCAACACCAAGCTATCAGCCGCTAAGCGGTCTATGTTCGGCGTTTCTATTTGCTGCTCGCCAAACAACGGCAGCGACAGCGCCCGCAACTGATCAGGAAAAAGCACCACCACATTGGGTGAAGTTTTATTCACTTGATTCATCCCCTCCTCCTACAACGGTGTGCCAGCATTCGGCACGCCTTCCCCTTGTGATCGACAACGGTTATATCGCACTTTACCCCTCAACCCCACTATCGCTGCGGTGTGATTTAGCGACACAATGGGTGAACGCTATCAGAACAAAACGCCTAAACCTAAATGCTGAGAATTTGCCGTCGCTTGAAAGTGCTGTCATTACTCGCCCTGTCCACGCTGTTGATGTCATGCGGCCAGTCGCGCGTAGACTGTGTGCTGAATCCAAACGTGGCCGACCCAAAAACGATCACGAGCCCGATTCATGACCCAAGCCTGATCAAGTCTGAAGACGCCTATTTCGTTTACTCCTCAAGCCACCTGGGAAGCTTTTATCGATCAGACAACCTCAGGGAATGGCGTCTAGCCGGGCAGGTATTCGAGGCTCTACCCGCCTGGCTAGTGCAACAGATTCCCCAAGCCGATCACATTGGCGCCCCAGATCTGGCCTTTTACAGGGGCCGTTACCTTTACTTTTATCAGTCCCATATTTCCAATACCTGTAACGCCGCCACAGGGCTTGCGACGAACCTAAGCCTTGATCCTAACAGCGCTAATTATCAGTGGTTAGACCACGGCCTCATATTACGCTCGAAGCCTCACTACGCTGATATCGACATCTATTGTGGCGATGAAAGCGCGACGTTTAACGCCATCGACGCGCACTTTTTTGTCGACCCAAACCAAACCCCTTGGCTGGTCTTCGGCTCAACCATCGGCGGCATCAAACTGATAGAGCTTGATCCGCTGACCTTGAAGCCTCTACCCGGCGCCGAGTTTGCAACTCTGGCTCAACGCTTCTTGTTACAAAGCGATCCCATTATCGAGGCGCCGCATTTGCTCTATCGCCAGGGGTACTTCTATCTGTTTATGTCATTCAACCATTGTTGCCGGGGGGCCGACACTCAGTATCAGGTGCGAGTCGGTCGGTCACGCGATATAGCCGGGCCATATCTTGACGCTAATGGTTGGCCGCTCTATCTAGGGGGAGGCACGCCATTGATTGCCCGCGATGGCAACTACATGGGCACAGGGCACAGCGATCTATTTAGCGAAAACGGGCAAGATTGGTTGGTCCATCATGCAAAGCGCGCAGACGAGGATTACCGAGCATACCTGCATATTCGCAAATTGCGCTGGTTAACCACGGGCTGGCCGTCGCTCTGCGCCGAGCCAGCTTNAGATGCGCAGGATCACCATAGCGGCTAAACCTGCTATGGTTTTTATGTACCAGAAACGCGACAGTTTGCATGAATAATCCTCCAGACAGCGCCGAGATCATCATCATCGGTGGTGGCATTGTTGGTTGCTCAGTGGCTTATCACTTGACCCAACTGGGCCTCAACGACGTCGTACTTTTTGAACGCAAGCAACTGACTTGCGGAACCACTTGGCACGCTGCCGGTTTGGTGGGCCAATTACGCGCATCGCAAAATATGACTCGTCTGGCCCAATANTCAACCGAGCTATTTGCCAGTCTTGCTGCAGAAACTGGTCAGGAAACCGGCTACCAACCAACCGGGTCTGTGACCCTCGCTCTTAATGCTGAACGACTTGAAGAGTTGAAGCGCCAAGCAACTATGGCAAACGCGTTCGGCGTCGCTTGTGACCTAATTGGCCCCGACTTTGTCCGCGAACGTTGGCCCGGCATTGATACAGACGACGTGCTCGGTGGCGTATATCTACCGGGCGANGGACAAACTAACCCGGTGGATACCACCTTGGCGCTGGCCAAGGGTGCCCGCAACAGGGGCGCGCAAATTTTTGAACAGACGCCGGTGGAAAGGCTTGCCATCGAAAACGCCAAAGTTGTCGGCGTTTACTTACAGGACGGTCACCTTGTACGTGCACGGCAGGTGGTCATTACCGGCGGCATGTGGTCCCGAGAGTTTGCCAGCCAACATGATGTCCACCTGCCCTTACACGCTGCAGAGCACTTTTATCTGGTCACTGAGCCGCTGCCAAACTTCACCAGCATGCGACCAACCCTACGCGTGCCGGACGAACAGGTGTACTACAAATACGATGCCGGCAAGTTGATATTGGGTTTCTTTGAGCGGCGCGCCAAACCTTGGGGCATGAACGGCATACCCGAAAATTTCTGCTTTGACGCACTACCAGACGACTTTGCCCACATCGAACCCATGCTCGAACAGGCAACTCGACGATTTCCTGAACTGGCGGACGCGGGTATTCAGTTATTTTTTAATGGACCGGAAAGTTTTACCGTCGATGACCGATATTTGCTGGGCGAAACGCCGGAAGTCAGCAACCTATTTGTCGCCTGCGGCTTTAATTCCATTGGTATCCAATCATCAGGTGGCGCTGGAAAGGTCCTTGCTGAGTGGATGCGCGACGGCAAACCGCCAATGGACCTCTGGGATGTCGATGTGCGACGCACCTTTACATTTCAGACTGAGCCAGATTTTCTGCGCGAACGAACCCAGGAAACGCTGGGATTACTCTACGCCATGCACTGGCCCCACCAGCAATATACAACCAGCAGAAATGCGCGACTTAGCCCCTTACACCAAACTTTATTGGATCAGGGCGCTGTCATGGGTGAACTGGCCGGCTGGGAGCGGCCCAACTGGTATGCTTTTGGCGGGCAGAGCAGCTATCAATACACATATCGCAAACCCAATTGGTTTGACGCGTGCCAACGCGAGTGCATGGCTGTGATGAATGATGTCGCGTTATTCGACCAAAGCAGCTACCCGATATTTTGGGTTACCGGCGCAGACGCTTTAGCTTGCCTGCAGCATATTTGCGCCAATCAAATGGATGTAGAAATCGGCCAGATCGTCTACACCCAGTGGCTAAATGATGATGGCGGCATCGAGGCCGATGTCACCGTTACCCGAACTGGTGCTCGCGAATTTATGGTGGTAGCAGCGTGCGCAAGCGAACGCCGTGACGCGACATGGCTAGGCCGCCACGCCCAACTTTTTGACTGCGAAGTGCGCCAAGATCAGGACATTGCCATCATTGGCGTAATGGGTCCAAAGTCCACTACTCTGCTCGCCCGACTGCTTGGCGGCACAGCGTCAATTGCTCAGCTGCCTTATTATCGCTCTGAACAATATCACTCCACTTGCGCAACGATTCGTGCCAATCGTCTAAGTTATGTTGGCGAACGTGGCTATGAACTGTATCTGCCGCGAAACCAAGCAGCTGAGTTTTGGCAAGAGCTTATGGCCAAAGGAGCTGATCTTGGCGCGACTCCGGCGGGATTCCATGCCATGAATGCCTGCCGTATGGAAAAGGGCTATCGGCACTGGGGCCACGACATTTACGACCATATTACCCCGCCTCAGGCAGGTCTTAATTTCGCCGTCGCCAGGGACAAAGATGGCTTTATTGGTAAAGAAGCACTCGAAAAACAGCAGGGGCCACTGCAGCGCAGACTGGTACACCTAGCAATCACCAGCAGCGACGCGCCGTTTATGATTCATGACGAGCCTGTTTATCGAGATGGCAAAGCTGTGGGCCTTACCACATCAGCAGCCTGGGGCCACCGAATCGGCCAGAGTCTGGCTATTGCTGAACTAACTCATGCCCACGGCGTGACACGGGAGTGGCTGACTACAGGCGCCTTTGAGGTGGAAGTCGCGCTGCAACGCTATCCTATTCGCGTTCAAATCGCGCCATTCTATGATCCAAAATCTGAGCGTATNAAGGACTAATCTGCCCACCCTAGCAACGCCAAATTTTCCGCGGTATGGCTGATAAACACCAAGCCCAAGTGGTCAGGGCGTGACAAGGACTGCCATGGTGTTATCTGCNTATCCGTACCCACCCGCTGAATTTCAACAATGCCCGCATTTGTCGCAACAAAACCTTTAACCCGATGCACCGATGCAGGCAAGGCGTCAAGACGTTGAATTAATTTCTCAGCGGACAATGACTCCTGACACCGCCAAGTCTCGGTGAAAAACTTGGGANCACGATCTCCGAAGCCAGTCTCCGCTGAATCGTTCGTGCCTTGCCAACCCAACACTATCTCAACGGCGTCCTCAGCATCCGCGTCAACGCTGGGCAGCAAAATATTTAATTGAAAGTCAGGGTTGGCCGAGGACTTGCTCATGACGATTAAGTCCGCTTGTTTGACTTGAGCGCTGACTAATGCGCCGACATATTTATCAGTACACCGTTGCGCATGATTTAACGCATCCACCAAAACGACTGACGCGTGCGGGTAGTAACCCGGATAATGACACTGCAGCCGTGCCTTCTGCGGCTCGGCCACCCCACTGCACTCAAGCAGCACCCGCTCTATGACACTACTTTTTAGCGCCTCTAGTGCAGCCGTTAGATCGTCAGCAATGCTGCAACAAACACATCCATTCGCCAAACCGATCACTTGATCACTTTTAGAACCGCTGCGAATCAGGTGTTCGTCAACATTAATGTCGCCAAAGTCATTGACCAATACCGCTGTCCGACTGGGCAAACGTCCGCTATTTAAAAGCTTATTGATAAACGTCGTCTTACCGGCGCCTAAGTAGCCGCCTATCAATGTAATCGGCGTTTGCGGCGACATCTGCATCATTACACCAAAGGGAAGACCTTGCCCTCGAACACAGTTGCCGCAATATTAATGTCTCGCAAGCATAACGGGTCACAGGTCAATGGGTCGTCGTCTAACACCGTGAAATCAGCGCGCTTACCCGCTCGAATACTACCGGTAATATCCGCCATCCCCAGAACATGAGCGGCATTTAATGTAATGGCCTGTAGCGCCTGCTCAGGGCTTATAGCTTCCGTAAGCCCCATGACATCGCCCACGTGATTTATGCGGTTTACCGCGACCCACATACTGTTGAGGGGTTCGGCCGGCGCCATAGTGAAGTCCGAATGCACAGTAGTGTTGATACCGGCCTTAAAACAACTGCCAAGCCGCGCCATCTGAGAGGCGCGTTCATAACCAATGCCGCTCTGGGTGTAGCTGTCAGACAACTCGTGGAGATAGTAAACATTCGCCGATACTTGAGCACCCAACGCTTTTATCTGACGAATCTGCTCTGGCGTACTAAAACCGAAGTGTTCAAGAGTAAACCCATGATTAAAGCGCGGCTTTTCTTCCTGCATTTTTTGCAGGATATCCAGAGTAAGTTGCAGCCCCAGATCGCCAGTGACATGCACATGGATCTGATAGCCTGCATACCAATAAGACCTTATATGTTGTTCAAGTACCTCAGGAGTGCTCAACCACTCACCATGGTGGCCATCGATGTACCCAGGTGCTTGCAACTGCGCGAGTTGGCTGAAAAATGCGCCATCGCTAAACAGCTTGATATGCCGACCAAAATGCAGCCGGTGGCTATTGCGCTGTAGCAGCGCCTCCGCCAGTTCAGGCCCTTGTTGGGGCGGCACACCGCCCTTGGTCAAAACTGTGCCATGCGCTACTAAGCGAGTTCGAAATGGGACATCGTCNCCTTCTAAATGCTGGCTAAGGGCCTCGGCTTCGGCGGTTAAATTAAACATGCCGGTAGCTAAATCACCGATCGTCGTATGCCCGCCAGAGTGCACCACCTGTTTCAGCCGCTGCAAACCCGCAGCGTATTGCTCTGGTGCCAGAATCCAAGGATTCAATCGACTGATGGCGTAACCCAGTCCACCTTCAAAAAACCAACCACGCTCAATATCAATCTGCATCCCGGGCTTAATCTCAGCCGCGACCACTCCAATCATGTCCATGGCTGCAGCATTCATGTAAACCTCATGGAAGGAGCGATGCCAGACTACCGTGGGCTTGTCGCCGGTTACCGTNTCGATGCGCGCGCGACTCATCGGCCCATGCCAAAGCTGGTGATAGCCCCAAATAAACAGCGGCTCCCCTACACCCTTCATATCGCTGAGCGCAGCCATACGTTCGTCAAAACCATCAGAATCTGTGACCGGCTGCACTTCACCCCAAGGCAACTTCCAACGCATGGCGGTGATAAATTCCATTGGCAGGAGCACGGCAGCCATACTTGGATGTAAATGCGGATCAATAAATCCTGGGCAGATCACTTGCTCCGCAAACCTATCATCCACCACATACTCTTCGTGCCGGAGCCATGGTTCCATCCGTTCAGGCTCGCCAACCTCAATAATCATGCCATCGCGGACCAATACCGCAGAGGCACGCGGCAANGACTCGTTCATAGTGATGATCGAACGGGCGTTATATAGCGTCAGCATGATGTCTCCTTACCGAATGCCATCTCTATGTCGCGAGGTAGCCGCCGTCTACGGGTACGCTGGCACCGGTTATATANCCCGCATCATCCGACAACAAAAAAGCAATNGTGGCGCCATATTCCTCTTGAGATTTACCTGCCCGATGAATCGGCAACCACGCTTTCGGGCGTGGCAGAGCAGCTCGAGGGGTTGTAGCCTTAGCCTGATCCTCCGCGGCATGTNCGGCTAACCGAGTGCCCTGAACCGCAGCCGGTTGGATCGCGTTGGCACGAACTCCGAACTGACCATAATCCACTGCGATCTGCTTCACTAAGCCAAGCACACCGTGCTTCGACACAGTATAGGATGCTGCCGCACCGCCAGCCCCCACCACCGAACCCGCAATTGACGATGTCACAACGAACGAACCACCCTTGTCCATCATGTGCGGTAAGCAATATTTTGCACAGAGAAAGGGNCCGGTNANATTAACGCCTAAAACGAACTGCCAGTCCGCCATAGTAGTTTCATGAATCCAACCGCTGCCAGCAGTGCCGGCATTAGCAACCATGCCCCAGAGACTGCCGAATTCATCTATGGTGGTTTGCACCAGCCCTTGCACCTGATCTTCCACAGCTACATCGCAGGCAACAGCGACCGCCGCGCCACCGCCGGAGTTGATTTCTTGCGCAACACTCTCAGCAAGCTCACTACGAATATCAGCAACAACGATACGAGCGCCCTCTTGAGCCGCGCGTAAACACGCCCCACGACCAATACCGCTGCCACCTCCGGTTACCACGACCACACGGTCTTGCAAACGCTGAGCCACCTTAAACCTCCATTACTGCTGGTCTGTCGGACGCATAAAGTACTCCATATTCTGAAAAGCAAATGACAACTCACGCTTAGCAAAGCGCCACCCATCTTGCGTCAGTTCAAAGGCATCGGTGTAGTGGCCAACCGCTGCTGGGGTAAATGAATTAATGGGTGCGGGGTTTAGACTCGCGTCACCAACGTAGCGATAAAGCGTCAGGTAGGTGACGCCCGTAGCATGCTCGGTATCTTGAACGTCTATCAGCGTGTTAGTCAGGACATGCCGTGAACGCAACTTGTCCGAGCGTTGCGCCATTGCGGCGGCAATCGCCTCTTGGCCTTGCAGCTGTCCGCCCACCGCGAGAACGCCGGTTTCACCAAATAACGCCGCGAACTTCGCATATTTACGCATGTCTAGGTAAACAGCATAAGCAACGGACAATCGTTCACACTCATTGCGGATAACACGAATTTCATCGTCATTAAGACGCATAACCCACCTCCAGTAAGCAGATAAAGAGCATGTGATTACTGCCCCATGATGTCAAAACTAACCACCCGGCTATATCTGCGCCATTATCACCACTCGGTGGACAAAATACCTCCGCTTATCGCAGGTAGCTCTATCGCTTCGTCCAATTCCCATGCAAAAATTTCGCCTCGGCAATTGTGTGTTGCGCTATGCCACCTCTAACCGCCGTATAAGCGCCACAGCGCACTGGCGGAGGGCCGATGGGNACTGATAATGTCAGTAAGTAGCAAATTTTAGGGAGAGCGTTATGCGAACATGGNCAACTTTATTGGCTCTGGCGGCCGCGTTATTTACTTACTCGNGTTGCAGTAGCCAACCTACGGCCAACACCGCGGAAGNAACTGCTGCGNCNACCGAACAGACACNGGCTGTCGACGACGCGNGNCCCTGGCAGGAAATCCTACCGGGCGGTGAATCCATCTGTTCTGACGGCAGCCCCTATAAATTCTTAACCCGCCAAGGTGATTCGAAGAAGCTACTGGTTTACCTGCAAGGCGGCGGTGCCTGTTGGTTTCGCGGCAACTGCGACCCAGCCATGAAGCCGACCTACAATATCAATCTGGCGCAATTGCGCGGTTACCAAACTGGTATATTCAATCTGGACAATCCAAGCAATCCGTTTAAGGACCACACCGTGGTCTTCGCGCCGTACTGCAGCGGCGACGTGCATATCGGTGCCAGTGATACTGAATATCCGGGCCTTGAACCCGACCAGCCGCCCCTGACCATCTATCACCGCGGGCGCGCTAATATGCAAACCGTCCTCGATTGGACATACGCAAATGCCACCGAACCCGAGGAGATTTTCGTTACCGGCTCCTCCGCGGGTGCGATTCCCTCGCCGTTTTATGCTTCGCTAATCGCCGACCACTACGCTGACGCAATCGTCACACAACTCGGCGATGGTGCAGGAGGCTACCGCCAGACCAATAGCGATGCTCGCCCCCATGAAGCCTGGGGCACCTTTCGCTTTATCACCGAGGAGGCGGGGTTCGATGCGCTGGACAGTAGCACCATGAATTACGAATCTCTGTATATTGCCGCGGCGCAGCGCCATCCAAACATCCAGTTCGCAGAATACGACGCCGCTCAGGACAGTGTCCAAAAAAGTTTCCTTGCCTTATCCGGCCAGCAGGACGTCGATTTGTTGGATGCATTGACCGCCAATCATGCGGATATTCGCGCCCAGGCAGACAATTTTCGTAGTTTNATTGCTGGTGGCGAATCCCATACCGTACTTGCGCGACCTGAGTTTTATACATTTGCCGCTGACGGCACCAGCATCCGCGACTGGGTTGCTGCGCTGGCGAACAATGAGGAAGTGGAAGACGTACGCTGCATAAACTGCGATCAAGATGGCCATATTGATCCGCAGTAACACCTACTCCGTGAAGGTTGAGTCAGTCTTGGGATGAACGCAATGAGCAGTGGGTCAAGTCACTCCTTGTTTTCAGCTATCGTATTCTATCCCCATGAAATGAATTGCGGCTCGATTTATTTCATAGCGGGGCTGGGGTAGTCCTGAACGGCGCATTTTACGCCAATCGGGTCACAGAGAGATGCCAAATCGCATGGGTAGAAACCGAACTGCTGGTATCTCTGTCCCTGTACCCCGGCGTGACACGGCCGCGAAGGACAGCGATACTGTCCTTGTGGGTGGTGACTATGAATGGGGTTAGCTTGCGCTTTTTTGATCTCAAGCAAATTGCAACCTGTATGGACAGCGAGCTAACAATGCAGTCCATGCAAGGTGATGATCATTCAAGCCGTGCAAAGCATCAGGCAATGGGATGATTGATCGAACATTGCGAGCTATTGCAATAATGCACACAGCACATCAGCGCAAGCATAAGGCAGCCCAGCGCAGGAGCTGAGTGCGGCTCGTTTCAACCAATTTCTAGCACACGAGAGTCCTTTCACACAGAGCAATACGTTATGAAGATAGGCATTAATGGTTCCGGCATGGTGCAAAAAGCATCGGTGCAGGCGATCACCGATCATGCTGCTGCTGCTGAGAATCAGGGATTCGCCCATTATTGGCTTGCCGAGCACCCAACAGGTGGGCTCGATGCACTCACTACCCTCGCCTTGGTCGGACAAACAGTTACTTCAATCGAACTCGGCACAGCTATTGTGCCAACTTTTCCGCGCCACCCGTTGACGCTGGCGGGCCAGAGCCTCACTGTCGCCGATGCTATTGGTGAACGACTTACGCTCGGTATCGGTCTGTCTCACGCGCCAATGTTGGCGCAATTGGGTATTGGCTTCGACAAACCCATTCGCCATCTGCGCGAATACCTGAATGTGTTAATGCCGTTATTGCGGGAGGGCAGCGTCGAGTTTACCGGCGAGTCTATAAGCTGCACGGGTCAACTGTTTCAGAAACCACGGCAACAAATTCCGGTATTAGTAGCGGCCCTAGGCCCACANGCGTTAGCAGTGACTGGGCAATGGGCNGACGGCACCACTTTGGCTTGGGTTGGCCCTAAAACAATTCGCGAGCACATTGTACCGCAGCTCAATGAAGCGGCTGCGGCGCACCAACGTCCAACACCGCGAGTCGTAGCAACATTGCCCATATGCGTCACTGAGCAAGTGCAAAACGTCCGCGATTCCATAGGCAAAGGCCTGAGCATGTATGGTCGATTGCCCTCCTACAAGGCTATGTTCGAACGCGAGGGTGCAAATGGACCCGCAGACGTAGCCGTGGTGGGAAGCCGAGCTGAAGTCGCTGACCAAGTTGCAGCACTCGCCGAGGCCGGAGTGACCGACTTTGCACCCTCAGAGTATTGCCTGCAGCGTGACGAATGGCACAACACCCGCGAATTGCTGATTGAACTAGCCACCACCAATGACGCCTAATTCCATCTATCGACCAAAGGAAATGCTATGAAAACTCCCACCGCACTCGACCTGCCCACTCTAGACCCACTGCCAGAGAGCACCGAGAAATACTTCAAAATCTGTCAGGAAAAGCTCGGGATGGTGCCTAATGTGCTTCAGGCCCACGCTTTCGATATTGCTAAACTCAACGCCTTCACCGGGCTGTATAACGAACTCATGTTAGCTGACAGCGGTTTGAGCAAGCTCGAGCGAGAAATGATCGCGGTTGTGGTGTCCTCCATAAACCGCTGCTTCTATTGCTTAACCGCNCACGGCGCTGCAGTACGAGAATTGTCTGGTAAGCCAATTCTAGGCGAGCAATTGGTCATGAATTATCGCACGGCAGAGCTTGAGCCACGTCAGCGCGCCATGCTCGATTTTACCGCACAGCTCACGAGCGCCAGTTATACCGTCGAGGAGCATGACCGCCGAGCGTTGCGCGATGTTGGTTTTACCGATCGCGACATATGGGACATCATCAACGTCGCCGCGTTCTTTAACATGACCAATCGTGTCGCCAGCGGCACCGCCATGGTACCCAACGACGAGTACCACAGCAGCGCTCGATAGCGTCAAAACGCCATTGCACTGGCATCAATNATTATTTCGNAAACCACACTAANCCCTAAAGTCGTTTATACATTAAATTTTTATAGTACTGTTTTTANTGATATTTTATGCTAAATCCATGAGGGCAAACGAACTAATCCTTTGGGGGTTTCCANCGTCGCCTCAAAGCCGACATTCCCTGAACTCACTTGAACCCCGACATCCAGCTGCGCCATCAGGGCACGATAACCAACAGGATCAGGCGTTGTGATCAAAAAACCAGCTAATGTGCAGCCCTGCGGAGCATTGACTGATGGATGCGGAGACTTCTTCCAGTCAATAAAAAACGGCCAACGGGCATCGTCGAGAAACAATAGCTGCCACGCCAACTCGACCCCCTCAGGGGTCGTGCGGGCCATGTCGATGATGTCTCGACTGGCGATCTGCAGAGTTTCAGCGGCGTGCCGAACGCCGGATAAATCCTTTGTTGCAATGGCCCAGGCACGAATGCCTGAATTCGGATTTCGCGCCAAAATATCGCCAGTAGTTCTCGCCAAATCTTGCTGCGGATCAGGGGCNATAATTTCCAGATATTGATCTTCGCCGAGACACAACAGGGCNTTACGGGTGCCCATACCCGGNTGCGAACCACCCATAACCGGGGCAACGCCCGTCAGTTCGAAGATTTTTTGCATACCCAGCTCTAAATCGGGCACCGCGTACATCAAATGATCTAGCTTCGCCATAACGCTNACCTGCCTAAGACAGGCCCCCAGCATNTTCTGGAGTATCGGGAAATAACGCCTGCACGTGCGCCTCAGGCAGGGGTTGGGTGAGCTTGGAAACAACAAAGGTAACGAGAACCGAAACGATTTCGCCCATCACGGCACAGGAATACGGATTAGGACCCTCACCGCGAAGCCATGNAACNACCCCGCCTAGGCCCATCCNAGAAAACCATTCAGGCTCAAGCACTTGNGAGTGGATTATAATAAAAACNATAAAGCCACTTAGGAGGCCAGCATAGGCCCCTTTGAGGGTCACACCACGCCACAATGCACCCAATACCAAGGGTCCCGCAAAGGCCGCCATCATGCCACCAACGCCTATCCACACAACAAGGGATACATTAACGTCCATCAACGACCAAGCCATCGCAGCACAAATTAGCAAGACCCCAACAGTCGACCAGCGACTGATGGCTAAAACACGACTGTCTAACTCGTGTTGTGACAGGTTTGGATGCATTTTCGGGGCTAACGTACGTCGATACAGATCATTCGCAATGATCTGCGAAGA
>PAFJ01000049.1 GCA_002704325.1 Gammaproteobacteria bacterium
ATCCGGATCGATCTTGCCCACNTCGCCGGTGATCAGCCAACCGTCATGGAACTTGTCCGGTTGCGGGTTNTTGAAATACTCAGAACAAATCCACGGCCCGCGAATCAAAATTTCGCCAACGGTTTCGCCGTCATGGGGCAGGCGGTTAAAGTCTTCATCGAAAATATCCAACTCTAACCCGGGCATAAGCTGACCCGCTTTGGCAACATTCTCAAACTGCTCGTCTTCACTAAGGTCGAGTTGCGACCGCTTCATAACCCGCCGCGACAAGGTCGCTAAAGGCGAGGTTTCTGTCATACCCCAGCCTTGAATCATTTCTACATTCAAAGTGTCCCAGAACCAGCGAATCAAAGACGGTGGGGGCGAACTGCCACCGCAGGTCAAACGCTCCAGCTTCGACAGATCGAAACGCTCTGGTTCCGCTTCATACAATCCTTTTACACCCTGCCAAATTGTTGGTACGCCCGCTGACAAGGTCACTTCCTCACTGACCATCAGATCCAATAATCGTGCTGGATCCATGAAACGNTGGGGCATGACCTGTTTGCAGCCCAACATCAGCGCTACCCAAGGTATACCCCAGCCCATAGCGTGGAACATNGGTACGATGCCGCAGACTGAATCGGCACCGGAAAGCGCCATTGAATCAGTCATGGCGCAGGTCAGCGTATGTAGGTATTGAGAACGATGCTCGTATTCCACACCTTTTGGATTGCCCGTAGTACCGCTGGTATAACAGAGGCCTAAGGGTGAATTTTCATCGATCTGCGGCCAAGCATAGTCAGTAGGCTGATCCTTTATAAAATCTTCATAGTCGATAGGGTTAGGCAGCTGTGTTGACCANCCTGCAAAGCCCTCCTCGGTGGCCACAATCACTTGGCGCACTGAAGGAATTTTCCCCACCATTTTCTCCAACAGCGGTAAAATGTCGGCATCTGCGATGATCACCTGATCTTCGGCATGATTAATAATGTATTCGAGGTCTTTCTCACCAAGGCGAATGTTGAGGGTATGCAGTACGGCTCCCATGCCTGCACATGCATGGTACGCCTCTAAGTGGCGCGAGCCGTTCCACATAAACGTACCCACCCGATCTCCTACNTGAATACCNGCTGCCGCCAATGCATGCGCAAGTTGATGCGCTCGGTCACGGGTTTGTTTATACGTTTGCCTACGAACGCCAGACTCCGTGGCTGTGACAATTTCTTCATTCGGCGCAACTTGAGCGCCTCGATCTAGAATATTCGACATTAATAGCGGCGTACGTTGCATCGCCATAGTGAACNCTCCTTGGTATTTNTCTTTGAGCGCGTTTCGCCCTGAGTATCAGGCGATACAGCCTGCTGCCGCACNATTCTCTGCGAGGCTTGAGAGTGTATAACTGGCCGACGGGGCCTGTATAGACGTTAACCCGCGGCAGTAACTCGGTCAGTTACCGATGCGGCAACTTGGTCATGGACCCAAGCAATTAGATCCAGCCACATACTATGGATCTCGTTCTTGCTCGGCATTATCCCTGCATGAGGCAACTCAATCGTCACTACCGGAATACCCAGATCTATACCCGCGTAACCGCCAAGAGAGCCTGGGAATACGCCTAATCGATAAAGCCCTAGCGTCCCCACTCGCTGCGGCGCAGTGGGCGGACCGTCATAATCGAGTAGGTCGTAGGGCGCATGGATTGCTATGACAACATCCGGTTGAAACTCTCTAATTTGCTGCAACAACCATAGGACTTCAGGCTCACTGGCAGCATATGCACCGGGGTAACGACGAGGATTCTCTTTAGATCGGGAACGCCACTGAGCTAAGGCCAGCCGATTCCAGTCGCCGGTGGGGAAGTTACGGTTTAAGTCGACACCCCGAGCATTTTGTCGCTGTGATTTTTTTTGCAACAACCCATCAGGGTTTGCTGCGGGCACTACAATCCATTCAAAAGCGTTCGTAGGATCCTGATCAAGAAACTCCATCCAGCGAAAGCAAATCGACACTGAGGAGTATTCATCGCCATGGATACCACCGATCAACAATACCCGACCCGGCTGTTGTGTCTGATCACCACTCACGGAGTATGACTTGAACGCAATCGGTCGACCTTGAACCGACCAGCCGTCAGTCATGGTTAAATCCTGAGCGATGCAATCTTGCTCACTGACAGAACCCAATTTCGCACCGATTTGCTTACACAGTTCGCGAAGAGCCTTTTCTGCAACAGTTGGCGGGGCGTCCTCTGGTACGTCCTTCTCAACAGCAGGTTGAGATGGTGTGTCAGTACCGGCAGAGGCCGTTGCTTGGCTCGGCCCCGTTTCCACTGCGACAGACGAGTCGGCCGCATCAGCTACCGTCTTCGCCGCCGAATGTTCTGGTGCTCGCACAATGCCGGGCAGCGGTTGTCGACTGTCCTTATCAATGTCGATCTCGGGTTCAGCCGCATCACTAGAAGAACCCGCCGACTCAAGGTCTACCCGAGGCGGCGTAAAGGCAGCGCAGCCGCCGATGATTAGCACGATCGGCAGCGATAACCCGAGCCACATGCACAGGCGCATCAAAGCTGCCCCGAATACTCGGAGACGATCTGCCATTGACCGCTGATACTGCGCCGCCAAAACAGCACTTTACGACCAAAATGCTTGTAATTACTGCTGTTATAACGCTGCAGATATTCCATCGCCACAAGATCACCTTCGCCTGGATAGGCGAACATATTCACGTCTTGCGCAGTTACCTTTGCCCAGCTCTTAACGCCGTTAAGCTGACGCTTGTAAGATGCCCACTCAGCCAAATCTTTCTGGCCGTCATTAAACTCAGGGTGATAGAACTCAAGGTAACCGTCCATATCCAAGCTCGACCATGCCGCCAGCCAGTCATGCAACCGCGAATTCAATCGCTGACGGTGGCTTTGGTGGTTTTCCGCCTTTAACCAATGCATCTTCGACCCCAGCACAATACGCGTGCGCTCGGGCTCGATATACGCGCTCATCCACTCCAAGGTTTTGTTGTCGATGACCACACAGCCTTCGCTGTCTAAGCGCGGACGAGTACGCACAGACTTGGGCAAACCATGCAACCAAATCCCCGATCCTGTACGACCAAGCAGCCGATCCCATTTATTCGGATAGTTTAGGGGAAACGCGCCAACGCCATATAAGTCCATCAGTTTTTCATCGTGGATAAAATCATGAACCGAGTAGATGCCGATCGGCGTTTTATTGTCNCCCTCCAATTGTTTGCCGCTGCCCGCCTTGCCGATAGACACCGGTCGGGTAAGGATAGTGCGCCAATGGCCAGTGCTTTTCTGGCGGCGCAAAACGTGCAACAGACCAGGCTCTAACTCTACCCAAAGCACGGTCGTGAACTGGGTCGACAGCTGCACGAGCGAAGCAGGAACCAAGTTGCTGTCCGAGGCGACACTGGGGTGCAATGGCGCCTGCGTGACTAACGAGCCGCCGACGATTACAGAAGACTCAGCAAGCGCTTGTTTGATATCGGCACCAATCCCAGCCACGAAAATCAGACAGCTCACACACCCCAACAAACAGAGTTTTCTGATCAAGTCACTTATCCTCCTGCCCTGCGCTCGCGCAATTTCGTTGGGAAGATTACGTCCTCGTCTTGCGATTGTGTGCCTCAAGGCGACGAAAGGTTGCAAAACTGAGATACTCGGTCACTTGGGAGGGAGACATCACTAAGCAAAACCAACATTCACCAACCCCTGGCTCATATCAATTTTTCTACGGCTGGATAATTGTTGCGGTCGCCGCACTTTTAAGCTTCTTGGGTACCGGGTTCTATTCTTATTCTCGCGGCATATTCCTGCCGTCTTTAGCAGAGGCGTTGGACGGTGGCGAGCGCTTCCGCATCTCCATGGGGTTTTCTCTTGCGGCGGTCACCAGCGCCATTGTTGCACCGTATATCGGCCGTTATCTGGACCACGGGTCAGCGCGGAAATTGCTGCTGCTGGGCACTGTAATCGTTGCAACAAGCTATGCACTTCTCTCCATGGTGGAGAATCTAATCCAGTATTTTTTGGCGGTGTCCATCGGAATGGGGGTCGGNATGGTGTGCATGGGTGGGCAAGCNTGGCACCGCTCCGTAATCAGTTGGTTCGATCANTGGCGCGGGCGCGCGATTTCCTTTGCGGTNCTCGGNGCATCGTTAGCTGGGGTTGCCATGCCNCCAGTGGTTAACANGCTCATCGAGCNTTACGGATGGTCCANCGCCTATNTNGTTTTNAGTGNCACCACCTTNNTTGTTTTNTTCCCTGTCATTTANCTNTTCATGAAGGACCGGCCTGAGGATATCGNTGAAGTTCGAGACGGCCGAGAATACGTTAGACGCCACGCCAGTGAGGTCATAGAGATTGAGGAAGACGTTCGTACCTGGACCTTAGCTGAGATGTACCGGTCACCGGCGTTCTGGAGCATAGGCGTGATCTTTGGCTCGATGACCTGCGTGTTCACAGCGGTAATGATGCACCTGTTTTCTCATTTGCAGGATATCGGGATCGACACGTCGACTGCGGCAGGCATTATGTCCGCAACCGCGGCCTTCGCAGCCTTGGGTAAGCCAATTACAGGGTGGCTGGCGGATTACCTTGGAGCCAAGGTCACAATCTGGTTAGAACTTTTCTGTCAGGGATCTGCGTTACTTATCTTCGGCACAACCGCGAGCACGGAACTTTCGATTCTCGCCGCATGTCTCTACGGTTTTGGTTACGCCGGCATGTCGCCTTTGCGCACCTTCTCCATATCCACAGCGCTGGGCAGTCAAAGCTTCGGGATGGCCACTGGCGCCCTGCGTTTTGTTGAACTGCCTTTTTTATTATCAGCCTCGCCCTTAGCCGCTTACATCTACGACACCACGGGCAATTATCAAATGGCCTTCTTGATTCTTATGGGCCTGATTGGTGTTGCGAGCATTGCGCCACTATTTATTGTCGCGGGCGGCGCTAGAGCTCGCCACGAACGAATTGCGCGCAACAATAAACAAAACCTCTGAGCTAACCCTTGTCAATGACACCGGCATCGATTAACTGCTGTCGTCGTTGCTCGTTGTAACCCAGCTCTTCTAGTAACTCCGCGTTGTGCTCGCCCAAAGCCGGCGCGTGGCGCCGAATCGCTGCGGGCGTTTGGTCGAATAACGCCGCAGGGCGAGGCTGGCGGATGCGCCCGGCAACAGGATGGTCNTATTCATTCAGCAAGTCATTCGCTGTAATTTGTGGATGTTGGAGCACGTCTTCCCGACTCAAAACAGGCGCACAGGGCACGCCTTCCGCATCCAGCCTAGCCAGCCAATACTCGGAACTGTTAGTCGCCAAGATTTCCCCGGTCATCGTTAACCGCAAAGTGGCATTAACCGCCCGATCATTGACGGTCAAAAAGCGCTCATCCTCAATCCATTCTTGGCGATCAAGCGCCTTACACAACCCTTCCCATTCAATATTACTGACNGCACCCGCAGTGATGTAACCATCCGTAGTTGCAAAAATGAGATCTGGCGAAAGCTGTGCACGCTGCGCCTTTACCTCGCGTCCGACTAGGGTCATACCCGACATGCCTTCTGGCCAAAGATAGGACACCATGACATCGAGCATCGCCAACTTAACATGCTGACCCTTACGGGTTCGCTCACGTGCAAATAGCGCGGCAGTAATGGCCTGAGCCGCGGTCACGGCAGTNGTTTTATCTGGAATGATCGTCCGGATCATTTTGGGTCGCCCAGTCTCNCCATCCGCCTGTATCGCCGCTAATCCTGACAATGCTTGAATGACCGGATCGTAGACTCGCTGATGCGCAAAGGGTCCGTTCTCGCCGAACCCGCTAATTGAAACGTAGATAATGTCGTCACGCAGAGCACGCACCGCCGCTTCGCCAAATCCCATTCGCTCAATAGTGCCCGGCCGAAAGTTTTGCACCATTACATCCGCGGTACCCAGCAAATCCCGAAGAATTTCCGCACCCTCCGGCGTCTTTAAATTGAGCGCCAAGCCCCGTTTGGAGCGGTTGGAGGAGATAAAGGTTGAGGTGATACCCGACCGATTAGGCCCAGCGCCACGCACTAGGTCGCCCGCCAATGACTCGACTTTAATCACGTCCGCGCCTTGATCCGCCAACATCATGGTGGCTATCGGCCCCGAAATCATCGANGTTAAATCAACAACACGGATTCCCGCGAGCGGACCCACCGCAGAGTCATCAATCTCTCGCAANTCGCTCATGCGAAAGCCCTCATTGCTTCGGCCTTGGCCCACTTGTAATCGGCCTTACCATTTGGTGCCCGACGCACTTGCTCAACCAACAACACCTGCTTAGGTACCTTGTAACCCGCCAACTGCTCGCGACAAAAGTCGACAATGTCTTCCTGAGTAGCAGCTGAGTTTTCAAGACAAGAGGCCACAGCAACAATCCGTTCGCCAAAGCGCTCATCTGGGACACTCACCACCAAGCAATCATGAACCAGGGTAAAGCGCTTAACCGCCTCTTCGACTTCTTCCGGAAATACCTTTTCACCCGCCGTATTGATGCAGGCACTGCCCCTGCCTAATAAAGTGATCGAACCATCCGCTTCCACAGTGGCGTAGTCGCCGGGAAAACTGTAACGAACACCATCGATTTCGCGGAAGGTCGCCGCAGACTTTTCCGCATCTTTATAATAACCCAACGGCACTAAGCCTGACGTCGCGATCTTGCCCATCTCGCCTGAGCCCGCCGCCACAGCGCGCCCATCGTCAGTAATAACCCGCACACCTTCACTAAGCTCAAACTTTGCTGTGGCACTGATGCCTTCGCGCGTTGTGATAGAGCTACCCATCCCACCTTCGGTTGACCCCATGATGTCTGCGAGAACCATGTCATGATGGGCGAGTAATCCTTGTTTGGTTTCCATGCTCCACATCACACCGCTTGAAGCAATTTGCTTAAGGCTACTGATGTCATATGGGGTACCGCGGCGTTTAGCGCCATCTAGCGAGTTTAATAAGGGACGGGCAAACGCGTCACCCACTATAACGAGGTCTGTCACCCGAAATTCCTCCACCATGCCCAGCAGTCGATCGGGATCCATACCCAACTTAGACGTGGTGACCACGGTTCCACCAAGCAGCATGGGCAAAAAGCTACCAAGCCATATGCCAGTGCCGTGCATCAACGGGCAACCAGGCAAGCTCACCGGAGGTTGTTCCACACGCTGCAAGTAATCCGCAAATTCACTCATAGAGGCTGGGGGCTCCAGTTCTCGGCCTGCTGCACCAGAGGCGATAAAATATTGCGTAAACGCGCCGATTGGGTACATCACGCCTTTGGGCATGCCCGTAGTCCCACCCGTGTAGAGCATATAAGTGCCTTGCGGATTGTGCGACCGCCGCGGCAGCGGGGCGTTGTCACGTATGGCGCGCTCATAATCGACCGCTCCTTTCAATAAAGCCTCGGTGCGATCGTCGATCTGAACCAAAAGCTTTACCTTGGTTAAGCGGTCGCGAATTTCCCATATTCGCATGGCGTAACATGACTGAAAGAAAACCGCCTCAGCATCGGAATTATCTAACAGGTACACTAATTCATCGGCTTTATAACGGTAATTGACGTTAATCGGACAGCCACCGACCTTAAAGACCCCAAATTGCGCTTCCTGATATTCGTTTGAATTGTGCAGGTACAGGCCAACTTTCGAGTCAGCGCTAATGCCGTGGGCCTCTAATAATCCCGCAATCGAGGCGGCCCGCCGCTCAAAACTCTCCCAATCGAGCGAACGTCCATCTGCAATGGTGGCAATTCGATTGGGAAAACAATCCGCAACGGTTTCCATCGCGGTCGCAAAGTGAAAATCCATAAGAGCCTCCTACCCCAACTGGTTCCACTAATTTAGTGCACTGAACTAAGAATTCAAATAAAAGACAAACAAATCTTCGAACCCAAACGTAAATTCGCCAGGTTTTGGCTAATTCGACCACAGCCTTCTTGGGTCGATACAACTTGATCCTAAAAACCGGCCCTCACCGGTCTATTTTTGAAAAATAAAATTGGCATACCTTTTGTATTCGCATGCGTAACGAGTTTTGTTCACGTCTTTGTAAAGGCGGACAAAAATCAGCCGATATAAAAAGGTTCGTTGGATCGACTAATCGATCAAGCATTCAACACGGAAACAAGGAAAAATGAAGGACAACTTACGCCTCTCACGGCTGGCTTATCCCAGAGCCACCCTTATCACGGTCATCAGCCTATCTTTACTGATACTGTCAGTGGGCTTGCTCGCCGACGCCGGAACCGAACCACTGGCGATAACAGAGTTGCTGGCCAACAATGGTCTGCTGAAGCAACTTACCTCGACGTTTAGCTAACGTTAAGAACNCTGTAAGGAGCGACTTATGACGAAGCCGTTAGAGAAATTGCGCAAGCGCATGCACCTAGATCGCGACCAAGCATGGCTATTTGGGGTTTGCGCAGGCCTGGCGAATTATTGGCACACCGACCCAGCCATAGTGCGCGTCGGCGTTGTTGTAAGCGGTTTATTCATCACTAAAGTAGCCATAGCATGCTATCTGGTTGCCTGGCTCTTGCTGGACGACCGACCCCGCGACCGGGTAAGTAGTGACCGCGACAGTTGAGCTGAAAGAGATCCTCAAGCACAGGCCGGCACTATCACCTCTGATCTCGCCATTGCTTGAACGCCTCGAGCTCGGTGCGAACCTGAGCGCTAACATAGCTAATGACTGCGGCGTCATCGAGCAAACCCCAGCCGAATAGAAAATCTGGCAGCGCATCGAGCGGGGCTACAAAATAGAGCAGTGCAGCGACNACCGAAACTAGCGTGGTCGCCGAGATATCCCGATAGTCGCCTTGCACATAGGCGCTAACTAAATCGACTAATGTGTGTAATTGTTCCTGGGCGCTCGCAAGACTAGCACCACCACGCTGAAGCATTTTTGCGGTGGCTTGTTTAGCCACCTCCTGCACCCGCGCAGGCGATCCAACTACTTCAGCTGCCCGCGTAAGGAATCGGGAAAAACCGCGGGGTTCCTCGCTCATGGCCGCATCGACTCCTGACCGATTACAAACTGCAACAACCAGCGGGCCACCAAAAGTTCATCGGTGGCCTTACTCATACTGTCCATGCCTTGCTGGTAAACCGCTTCTCCGAGCAGCGTCCGACGATGATCCAATANGCCTTGGGCATAGGCTTTGGTGAATTCTGGATGACCCTGAACGGTGATTACCCGATCATTCATGGTGAAACCTGCAACAGGGCAAAACCCATTAGTCGCAAAGACTTCTGCCGTTTGAGGAAGTTCAACGACTTGGTCTTTATGGCTCGACAAAAGATTGAACTGAGTCGGCACCGATTCCCCCATCCAGTTGTGCCGCTGCAAAATATCACTGGTGTGAACGCCAACTGCCCAACCGCCTTCGGCCGGCGCCACTCGACCGCCGAAGTAGTGCGCCATGAGTTGATGACCAAAGCAGACGCCGATAATTTTTTTATCCGCTGCGAGCGCGCGCTCGATAAAGCCCACCAAGTCTAAAATCCACGGCGCGTCATCATAGACACTGTCGCGACTGCCGGTGATCAAATAAGCATCACAATCCACCACCAACGGCGTTGACTGCTGCACTGGGTAGTTGATGCAGTCAATTTGCAATTTGGCACACTCAGGCTGTCGCGCACTGGTCTGCAACACCCATTCGAACATCTGCGGATAGTCGCCAAAATCGGGTTGGAACTTTTCCAAAACCGAGTCCGTTTGCAGTATGCCGATACGGATGTTGTTCATTAGATAATCTCGAAGTAACGCCGCAACTGCCAATTATTAAGGTTGCGCTGGTACTCCTGAACCTCCCAGCGTCGAGACATAACAAAATGCTCAACAAACTCATCACCGAAAGCGCGACGTGCTAGCCCCGATTTATGCATTTTATCAGCGGCGTCAGCCAAGTTAGTGGCAAACCGTAAATGCTCAGGCAATGAGTCCTCTATTTCGTAGGCATTGCCTTGGATCGCGCTCTCTGGCTCCAACTTCTCACGGATGCCAGCCAAGCCGGCACTCAATACCGCCGCCGCAACCAAATACGGGTTGGCATCCGCGCCACCTACTCGGCATTCAATGCGTTGACTCGAACTGCCGCCGGGAATAACCCGGATCGCAGCGGTTCGATTCTCCAAACCCCAAGTCGCAGCGGTTGGCGCCCAAGCACCTTTCACCAACCGGGTATAGCTATTAATGGTCGGCGCAAGCATCGGCAACAGCTCTGACAAATAACGCTGGAGGCCGCCTACCGCAAAACGCTGGGCCTCTGACATCCCGTCGAGCGCAGCGCCATCGGCAAAAACATTGATATCGTTCTCGTCACAGACACTGAAATGGTAGTGGCCGCTCTGACCCGGATAGTCCATCGACCACTTCGCCATGAAGGTCGCCATCAGATCGCGTTTCTGGAAAAAGACCTTTGCGAAGGTTTTGAATAGATTTGCCCGATCAGCAGCATCGATACCCATCTGCGACTGCAACGCGGCCTCCCAAACTCCGGGCCCCGTTTCGCAGTGCAATCCTTCAATGTCGCAATCCATCTGCCGACACCAATCCATCAGATCCAGAAAATTCATCGACTGCGCTGAAGCCCGCAACACCGAGTAGCCGAAATTGCCAGGAGTTAGGGGAATCAGGTTCCGGTAGTCTTTGTCCTGGGCCGTATGAGGCGTTTCGTCGAAAACGAAAAACTCATATTCAAACCCTGATCTCACCCGCAGACCTAGATCGGAATATTCTTCGAGCACTCGACTCAAAACAGAGCGCGGGCATATTGGGTGCGACCCTTCAGCTACCGCAAATTCACCAATAAAAAACGGGCAGTTCTCGTCGGGCAACCATCGCTCTGAGTCGACAATCAGCCGATAAGACGCATCTGGAAACCCCGTGTGCCAACCTGTGTAGCGACCAGCATCGTATAACTGATCATCGACGTCCCAACCGAAAACACAATCACAGAAACCGCCCTGTTTGCTCAACAGACTGGCGAATTTCTCTAAGCCAACATACTTGCCACGAATAACGCCATCAATATCGGTTAGGCCCAGCTTAACTTGAAAGACATCACGCTCTTTATATTGCGCCAGCTTGTGTTCTAGCACTGTTTGATCTCTGTCCATAGCAACACCTTCTCTATTCGCCCTTGCGCGCAAGACAATCCTACACGCTCAAGCACCATCAGGCTCCCCTCGACCACCGTTAATGGCTGGCGCAAAGGTCAATCAGCACCCCAGCAACGATGCGTTGTGTTACCTAATCACACATTACGAATATGCACCTAAAATGGACATCAAAACCTACTTGCCGGCTGTGGATAACTTTGAGGATAACTTATGCGGAGTTTGTGCAAGATTGTGATTCAGCCAGATACAGACGCTTCCTTAAAGCCGAAAATTTCAGTTTTAATACATATTAATCAATAGGTTATATTGCTTTGATTAAACTAAATTATAGAAAGCTACGCCATGTAGCAGCGCGCCTAAGAATTGTTGCCCCATGTGCATAAACCAACTCATCAGCATGTTAGTAGCTACTAACCCCACAAGCTCTAAATCACCTGATTTTCTATGAAATATCGCCTCGGAAGTGCAACATTAAAAACGTTAGTCAATTCGCTCCGGGCAACTCCGCGGCTCCTGCAACTCGACCTATTATTCCGCCAATCCAAGCTTGCAGATCTGTGGGCCTGCTGTGCTTGCGTCCACGAGTTCGTTACCTTTTTGCCTATCAGTTTGAGCAAAAAGGCACTTTCAGTGCATCAAATTGAACATTTTTCGCCGGTACTTAGCGGCTAACTCGTTGCCCTTTCCGAGCACATCGAACACTCTGATCATGGTCAATCGACCCAGATCATCGCGAAAGCTCCGATCCGCTTGGAGGATCTCTAGACCCGTTAACAAGGCATCTTCATAGCATTCGGCAGCGACCTGACGGACCGCCAACTGGTACTTCAGTTCTAGGTCTTCAGTATTTGCCGCCGCTGCGGCACGCAGTTCTTCAAGTTCTGGCATGGCTGCCGCTTCTTCCAAAAACTCCAGCCGGGTCTGAGGGCGAGCGCGATCCGCTACATCTTCTTTAATGCTGGCCAAGACCGTGCGCGCATCCTGAAGATCGCCCTTACGCACTAGAACATCCGCTAAATCGACCCGCAGGGATTGATTGTTGGGTTCTTCCTCGATAGCCGCCTGCAACATGCCTACCGCAGTCGCAAAATCTTTTTGTTCAAGTGCCTGTTGTAAGTCACCCGCGATCGCATCGTCCAAGGACTGGGTATGCTGATCCAACATACTGCGTAACTGTTCTTCGTCAGCCGGACCATCAAGCTGATCAACGATTTGCCCCTTGTGCACTACTCGGATACAGGGCAAGCCCGGCACCTGNAACCTCTGGGCAAGGTTCTGATCTAGTGCCACATCTGACAGCGCTAAGGCAAACTTGCCCTGATACTGGCCCAACATTGCTTCAAGCTGATTTTTCACCTGCACGGAAGGCGGNACTTGCTCAGCCCAAAACAACACCACCACGAGCAGCGATTGGGAACGGTCTACAACTTCCGATTGAAATGTCTCAACGGATACGTTTATTGGGGCGGAATTTTGCATTATTTTATTCTAGGTCCTGATGATTGGCTTTCCGCGGCGAATTTTACATCACCTTGTCGAAGGAAATTTGTCGCGTAATTGGCCGCGGGCCGACCCAATCAAATCCATCTTGTTGAGTCGCGATCCCTAAGCTGGCCACTTCACCGCTTAATCCGTGGAAGGCGGTCGAAACATTTTGCCGCGCGTTATTTTGCTCACTGATGTGCCCGATCATGACGTGCAGCCGAGGATGCGCCAATTGCGCCAGCAGTTGAGCTGCTTGTTCATTGGAAAGATGGCCATAATCCGCAGCAACCCGGCGCTTCAGTGCTGGCGGATATTTACCCTCCATAAGCATGCGGCGATCATGATTAGCCTCGATTAGCAGGTAAGAGCAATCACTGAATTGCGTTACGACATGCTGGGTTATGGACCCTAAATCGGACAGCACGCCAATCTTCTCATCGCCACAGCTGAGAGTGAACTGGGTCGGTTCACGAGCATCATGGGGTACGCAGACTGGATTGATCACGACGCCTGCTTCCTCAAATGGCACATCACCATCAAAGGGCTGGCAACTAAAGCCCTCAGGGGCTCGACTTAACGTACCGTGAGATGCATACACGGGCAGCCCGTAGCGATGAGAGAGGGCCGCGACACCCGCAATATGATCGCTGTGTTCATGGCTGACAAGAATTGCCGTGATGTCTCCCGCACTGACTTGCAGGCGCGCCAGCCGCTTTTCAGTCTGTTTTAGATTAAAACCACAATCCACCAAAAACAGCGCATCACCCAGAGCAACAAGGGTGCCATTACCTCGACTGCCACTTCCAAGCGAGGCAAAACCCATTAGGCTGCGTATTCTCGTATCAANACTANAATTTGTTGTGCCAAATCATTATCAGCCAGTGGCCCTTCACCATCAAACACCAACACATCAAACACCTCCGACTGAGGCGACGGGGTCATTCTTAGCGTCACATTAACATCGTCAGCACCACTGCAAGAAAATGTAAGCCGACACAACACCCCTACGGATCTGTCACCCCCAAAAAGGCTTTGCGGCAATAAAACCTGAATAGAAGCCGTCTCTGAACTTTGCTCTAAAACAGCCACTTCTACCACTTCGGCATTACGCAGCGACTGCCCCAGCGTTGCCCAGGCGCGCCCTCTGTCCAAGAACAGACGCAATACCGGTTGGCCGTCTGCATTGCGGATGAGTTCGGTCTTTGCCCCGCTGCCAATTTCTTGGGCCACACGAGACACCGTACTCTCTGCTACTCGTGCAGCTATATAGGCGCCAATCTCCGACAACAACTTATTTTCAGCATCATTTGAGTCCGAAGTGATTGCACTCAAGCCAGCAACAGCTCCAGTAATCTGACTGCCCTGCTGATCATTGTCATGACGCAAGTGCACTTCTGTGGCCGTGGGCTGCAAACCCTGCTCCACTCGGATCAAAAGCCGATCTTTACCATTAACCAGACCTTCGGCCTGCTTCACACCTAGCATGGTGGCACGCACAACGTCTCGGTAACCCTCAGAATCTAAGGCCAGCCAAACTGTGTTCAGCCTCCCTTCCTCGGGATCCTCAAAAGCAAATGCCACNCCATTGTCCGCAAAGAACTGTTTAATTTTAGGCCAAGCAGTCGTTGGTGGCTCAGGGATCGCTAGCCATGCGCGCCCGCCAAGACGCTGAATACGTACTTCATTGCGGTTGTCGTTGGCATACATAGCATCCGGCAGAGGGGGTCTTTGCGGGTAAAAAGATGGGTTTGTTTGCGGCGGGATCTCAGGTACCGGAAACGGATCAAGCCCTGGCTTTGACGGCAGGTCCGCCGGCACCCGCAAGTCGGCCACGGGTTTCGCCTGCAGATAGTCGTTCGGATCTTTTTCCTCGGGCTGGTTTTTGCCAAACCAACCACAGCCCACCGCTAGAGCCGGCAGCAGAAAAATTATGATCGCCGCGCGGACGATCGAAAAACGATTCCAAATCATGCGTGTGCTCCTGCAGCTGCAATGCGCGTTCGTACGGTGTCATGGTATTGGGTACTCAGCGGTATGAGCGGTAGGCGAATCCCCGCTTCAATCAGACCCAGATCACTCAATGCCCATTTGATTGGGGTCGGTGAGGACTCGACGAATAAAATCTCATGTACCGGCTGCAACCATTCATCCACTTCGGCCGCGCGCGCGCGATTACCCGCCAAAAAACTATTGCAAAATTCGGCCATCAGCGCGGGCATGACATTTGCGGTCACCGATATGGTGCCCACCGCACCAAACTCTAACATTTGTAATGTTTGAGCATCTTCTCCCGAGAGCACAAAGAAATCCTCCGCAACATTATCCTTGATCTCCGGCACCCGCTGAACATCTCCGCACGCTTCTTTGACGCCCACAATGCCGTCGAGTTCGGCCAACCGCACCACGGTTTCTGCGTGCATATCGCACCCCGTTCGCGGCGGCACGTTGTACAACACAATCGGCACTGTCGTAGCCGCCGCTATCGTTTTGTAATGCTGATACAAACCCTCTTGGGTGGGCCTGTTGTAATAGGGCGTCACCAACAAACAAGCATCAGCGCCGAGGCGCTGCGCCTCTTGAGTTTGGTGCAGCGCTTCGTCTGTCGCATTACTGCCAGTGCCTGCAATTACCGGAACGCGCCCAGCGACGACGTCTATGGTGCGCTTGATGACCTGCAAGTGTTCGTCAGTCGCCAAAGTAGCACTCTCACCGGTCGTACCCATCGGCACGATACCGTGCGTACCGCTTTCTATATGCCACTCGATCAACCGATCTAACGCGCCCCAATCCACGGACCCATCGAGTTGCATCGGCGTTACGAGCGCCACAATGCTGCCTGTCAACATGCCAAACGCCTTAGTTGTATTTGGATCGCGAGATGGTACGCACGCTGCTCAATACCCACAAGCTCGATCCACTAAACTCTGCAAAACAAAGCAGTTAGACATTCACTGAAAGCGCTCGATCCACAAGGAACTGCAAGTGACGTCGATGCGCCTTAGTCGCAGCATCGGCCCTTCGCTTTCCACCCAATTGTCGAGCTAATTTTTCTAGTTGCGCAAGCACAGCAGAGCGCGCCAAGTGAGGAACCTTGCTCGACTTATTACCTCGCCATATCGATACCAGACGCTTTAAGTACTCGACCTGAAGGTTTTGCCTGATGCTATTTACAGTGCCCCGCTTATCCGCCTCGAAAATAGCGCCGGTCAGATCGTTAAGCATCTGCGTTAGTTCATAGTCGTTACCGTACAAGCGCGAATCGCTGACCCGCTGCAAAGTGCGAGGATGTAGAAGGTGGTCCAGAATGCGCTTTTGCACGGATAACATCATTGCATGCAGCTTCGGATCCTCCGTTTCAGCGGAAAAATCGAAGCCCCGCCGCTGCCGCTGAAGATGTTGATACACAGATTCCGAACCGCCCAAAGCATCCGGCGCGAAAATATACTTAGCCAGCACCTGCATAGCGCGCTGCTGCTGACGTGCGGCCACCGGTTGATAGGGTGGCGCTGCGGCAGCGCCTGGGGCGGCACGATTAATGTGTACCCCACCGACATAACGGGAGACCACTCCACCGGACCGAGACAATTGGTTCATCAGCACCGCAAAGCTGTTGTAAAGCGCTTGGTAGGTTTCGCCCTGATATTCAGCCAGCAAGTCAGCTTGGATATCGCGCACAAGCTGCAGCCGCTGCTCAGCATAGCCCACCGCGTCGCCACTATGGTCGTAGATATTGATATGGGGATCGATACCGCGACCCGGACGACGCATGTCATCCGCGTCATTGCCATATGCCAATTCTGGTTCGGTAGATCGCGCAAGCAACGCCTGCAGACGCGCTTTTTCCGCGGCAGCGTCAACCAGACTTGGCGCATACCCAAACTCGATCGCCCACAGGTCGTAAAGGCCCGGACGATTTTGATAGAACGGTGTTTGCGTTTTACCGGGCGGCGCAACATTCACCGCCTCATAATCCATCACCGAGCCAGACAGCCCCTTAGCTGCGACCGCAGCCGCGTCAAATACATCTGGCTGGAGCTGGCTGGCGCGCATATTGTGGGTCAAACCAAGCGTATGGCCGATTTCATGCAGAATGAGCATATACATGCTGTCTTCGATCAACTGCGCTCGCTGCGCTTCGCCTAAACCCCCAGCGGCCAAAGCTTGCGCCGCAAACATCTGGTCCATCTGCATTTGCGCACCCAGCTCGCAATGTCTAAACGGGCTGTTCACATCCAGCCCACCGGGTTGCAACACGTCTCTGATACGCAAACGGTTCGTCAAAAAACTGAACTCCAGCATAATGTCCGCACCGATGATCTGGCCGGTCCGCGGATTACTAAAAGATGGCCCATAACCGCCAAAGGGCGGGTTAGGTGAGGACGTCCAGCGCAGAACATTGTAGCGAATGTCACCGGCATCCCAGCCCGCGTCATCGGGCTGCTGCTTCACGACAATCGCGTTGGAAAATCCAGCCTCCTCAAAAGCTAGATTCCAGGACAGCGCCGCTGCTTTAATTACGTCGCGATACTCATACGGCGTGGTGTTTTCAATCCACCAAGTGATCGGTTCTACAGGATCAGAAATAGCCGCTTCAGGGTTCTTTTTTACCAAATGCCAACGCGTAATCATGTCGCGATAGGGCGCGACGTCACGACTCGTTAAATCCGTGACGCGATCGGTAAAGTAACCAATCCGGTAATCTGCGGCGCGAGGTACAAAGTCATTATCAGGCATCGCCACCAAGGTATGCTGAACCCGGACGCTAATAGCCCGGCTGTCTGTGACGTCTTCATCACCCTGTACTACCGGCGCCGGGTTTTCATAGACCATCTCTGTGAGCAGCGACGTATTTTCCGGATAATTATTGATCGCGACTACTTTAGATCGCGCGTCACTGAGCTTGCCTAAGGAGAACCGCTCTCCGGGTTTAACTTTTGGATTGGCAGAGGGTTTGATCTGCGAAAGTTTTTCTTTCAGCAATACAGGATTCAGCGCGACCAGCAGTTCGCCGTTTTCCTTGTCTTCAGCCACGATCTTTTCAACTGCTAACACTGCTGGCGGAATATTTGCTTGGCCCGAGCGGCTCAATGGACTGGCCGGATCGAAATAGAAACCGGTATTTGTTTCTACAAACTCAATCCGATCAAAATGCCGGCGCAATACCAGCACTTTGTTATCTCGATACTGGCCGCGGAAATGTCCACCCTGCACAACGCCATCCTGAGCGACTACAGTGTAAATAAACTCATGGTCTAACTGCTCTTGGCGGATCAGCATGTGCACACTGCCATCCGCGCGCTTACGAAAGAGGGTAAAAAATCCGTCAATGCGCTCGCTTGCCGCAGTGATCGCCGCAATACTTTTTGCCTCAGTTGGCGGCACTTCCTCATCCGCACACGCGGCCAAAAAGAGCGCCGCGAAAGCGGTAACGAGCGAAAATATTTGCCGTCTAATCACGCTTCCTACTCATCTAACTGCTGAGTCGAAGTCACCGCTAAGGAACCCGGCCAAGCATTAAAAATTGCTTTTATAAGTGTCGCTAAGGGTATTGCAAAGAAAACGCCCAAAATTCCCCAAATCGACCCGAACGCCAATATCGCAACAATGATTGCTACTGGGTGCAGATCGTTAGCTTCTGAAAACAACAACGGCACTAGGACATTGCCATCTAAGAACTGCAAGATGCCGTAAACCACCATCACAATGGCCAAATCTGCCGAGAAACCAAATTGCAGTACCGCAACAGCGAACACCGGCAGGGTGACAACGGCCGCCCCGACGAAGGGGATGAGCACCGAAAAGCCGACCACAACACTGAGTAATGCTGCGTAATTCAAACCTAAGATCAAAAAGGCAACGAAAGTGACAAAGCCGACGATCAAAATTTCTAGCGCCTTACCGCGCACGTAGTTGCCAAGCTGGGTGTTCATTTCTACCGCTACGGCATTGATCATCGGCCGCTGGGACGGCAGAACACCACGAACTGCAAGTATTAGCCGATCTTTATCTTTCAGCAAAAAAAATACCGTAATCGGCACCAGCACCAGATACAGCACTAATCCAAGCAGCGAAAATACCTGAGTAAATGCGGTTTCGATCACCACCCCGCCCACATTAGCCGCTTCTCGACTGACCTGCTCCAGCAGCGCTGAAATTTGCTCAGATGTTACGTATTCCGGAAACCGCTGTGCCAAGTTGCTCACGCCTTCCTGCAGACGCTGAGCAAGGCTTGGCAGCACCTGCACTAGGCTTTGTAATTGACGCCACAACAACGGTGCAACTAAAAGAAACAACGCCAATACTGCCCCCACAAAGAGCAAAAACGCCATATATACGGCGGCCAATCTCGGTACCCGCCAGCCTTCTAGACCACTGACAATGCCCTGCAGCAAAAACGCGATCACTAACCCCATTAACACCGGCGCCAGTGCCGCGCCGAAAACCATCAACACCAGCGTTGCGCCTATAAGCGCAGCAACTAAGTAAATCGCATCGGGTTGTGAAAAGTAGCGGTTCGCCCACTGATTAATGATGTCGAAAAATTTCATGCTCGCGCAGCTCAGTCCTTCTTTTGCAGAAGATAGGTATAGCGGCCATTGGCCTCCGCCGATTCAAGAAGTAAGTGCCCACTTTGTCGGGCAAAGACCTCAAAATCTTTGACCGAGCTCGGGTCTGTGGCGACTACGCGGAGTCGCTGCTGCGCTTGCATGTCATTCAGTGCTTTTTTTGCTTTCAACAATGGCATCGGACAATTCAGCCCTGTTACGTCCAGTTCCACTACTTCCATATTACCTGCTCTTGTTACCTCTTATTACAGCCGGACCCAGCTCTGTTGACATAATTGACGGCAACCTTATTCCATGCCGAGCAATGTACCACAGCCCCGGCCGTGCCTAGGCGTAAATGCGGCCNATATGCAGTTGTGATGCCATAGCGTACTATGCGCCGATGCCAAGTTATCGGACACGTCATCCAAAGTTGCGCGCGTTATCTAACGCAGCTTTGGTACTCGTTTGTCTAATCGCGACTCAGGCCACAGCACCCATTACAGCGCAGAATCTCCCAAGTTTGGGTGACGGCTCTTCGCGAATAGTATCGCCACAGATGGAGCGACGGATCGGCGAAGCGTTTTTACGCCAACTGCACGCAAATTTACCGATCTCTGAAGATGCAATCACTCAGTATTACGTCGAACAGCACATGCAGAATTTAGCTCAGTACGCGCAGATGCGAGAGCCCTTGCAAAGCATCATCGTTGTCGACAATCCAGAAATTAATGCGTTCGCAGCGCCAGGCGGAATCATCGGCATCAATCTAGGCCTGTTGCTGTATGCCCAAAATATTCATGAATACTCCTCGGTTGTTGCCCATGAATTTGCCCACATCAGTCAACGCCATTTCGCTCGCGGAATAGAAGAGCAACAAGCGGCTTCAGTGCCCATGTTGGCCTCAATGATTGCGGCACTTTTAGTGGGCGCTGCCGGCGGTTCAGAGGCTGGGATGGCTGCGCTGTCGGCCGCACAGGCAGCAGGCCAATCCAATCAACTGCGTTTTAGCCGCGAGCGCGAGAGCGAAGCAGACCGAGTGGGCCTGAACACAATGCAGCGCGCTAATCTAGACCCTCAAGCCATGTCGCGCATGTTCGAGCGCATGCAAAACGCCTATCGATTTACCACGCGCCCTCCGGAGTTTTTGCTCACACACCCATTATCGGAAACCCGTATAAGTGATGCACGCAATCAGGCACGCGAGTTCTTTTCTGATGATCCCGAAAATAGCGCCCGCAAATGGCCAGACCAGTTGGAATACCAATTGGTGCGCATGCGTGTTCGACAACACTTTTCGAAAAATCCTCAAGCGGATGTATTCAACTATCGCGAAAAACTCGCGCAAGCACCCGGTGATTCCGCGTTGCAATACGCCCTGGCGCTCGCGCTGAGCAAAACAAACCAGCATGACCAAGCTTTAAAGTTAATGCGGAACTTAGAAGGAAAGATTTCCAGCAATATTTTTTTCCAAGCATCGCTAGCTGAAATGATGATCGCAGCTGAGCAGTTCAGCGAGGCGCAAATCCTGTTAACACAGCAACTCACACTCTATCCGGACAATTTCCCGCTGGCGATGATGCACACCAAAGCCTTACTGGCCGACAAACAATACAACGCCGCTGAGACCGTTCTACAAACCCAATCCAAGTTGCGCCCCACGGATACTCACATTTGGTTTTTGCTCGCCGAAACTGCCGGTCTAGCCAGCAATATCACTGGCGTACATCTGGCAAGAGCAGAATATTTCTATCTACACGGAGCAATGCATCGAGCNATACAACACNTGGAGTACGCGCAGCGCTTGGTGCGTGAATCTAATCCACTATTGGAAACNAAACTGGCTCAGCGCATTCAAGATCTGCGTACCAGTATTCGGATGCAAAACAGCTAGACGTTGAATGCCAACATCCGATCCAAGGGCAATCTCGCTCGCTCGGCAATCGCTGCNTCGATGTGGATCTCGTTTTCTGCACGATANATCGCATCATCAAGCACACGATTAAGACATCGCAGCTCGTTCATGGCCATCCAAGGACAATGAGCACATGAGCGACAGGTCGCCCCATCACCCGCGGTGGGGGCCTCAATGAAGACTTTATCCGGATTCAATTGCCGCAACTTATGGAAAATGCCGCGATCAGTAGCAACAATAAATTCCTTATTCGGCAACTCGCTGGCTGCTTTAATGATTGCGCTTGTCGAGCCAACCGCGTCGGCTAAATCTATCACTCCNGCTGGCGACTCAGGATGCACGAGCACCCCCGCATCAGGGTACACGCGCCGCATATCCTCCAGCGCCTGGGTTTTGAATTCCTCGTGGACCACACAAGCCCCACTCCACAACAACATATCAGCCTTGGTTTGATTCTGAATATAGCGCCCAAGATGTTGGTCGGGAGCCCACAAAATTTTCTCTCCCCCTCTATCCAATGCAGAAACGATCTCTANAGCACAACTGCTGGTCACCACCCAATCNGCCAGCGCTTTGACTCGCGCAGAAGTATTGGCATAAACCACTACGGTGCGGTCTGCATGCTGCTNGATGAANTGCGCAAACGCCTCTGGAGGACACCCCAGNTCAAGCGAGCACTCNGCCTGCAATGTGGGCATAAACACCTGCTTTTCCGGCGATAGAATTTTCGCTGTNTCACCCATAAAGCGGACACCCGAAACAATCAAGGTCTGAGCTGAGTGGTCGCGNCCAAACCGCGCCATTTCCAACGAGTCGGCGACACAGCCGCCGGTCTCCTCAGCTAATTCTTGAATGTCGCCATCCACGTAGTAATGGGCGACTAAAACCGCGCCCAGGGCCTTCAGTTGCGCTCTTATCTGTTGCTTCAGCTGGCGCCGCTCGTCCTCTGGCAAAGCCAAGCTGGGCACTAGCGGCACTTGCTCAGGAGTTAGGGTGTAGTCTTTGAGGGTAGGCTGGGTCATGCTGCTGATAGTTGTTCGATCGATGGGCAAATACTAGGGTCATCGGCAAGCAATTGCTAACATCTCTGCCCCAATCTTTCTGCAGTTCCAATTGGACACCGTATGCCTGCTTCGATACTTTTTCTGATATCCGACTACGCGTCGGAGACCGCACCCAACGACAACCATATTCGACTGCCCACAGCTTTTACCAACTGTGGCTGGACTGTACACACCGGGGCGCCCGAACGACTTACGCTGAATCCAGATGGCCTCTTTATTGACGGTTTTGCTTTGCACCAGGCCGATCTCATTTGGCCCCTAGGATTTGGACCCCGACAGAGTTTTCTTGATCGCGCGCATTTACTCCGCCAACTCCCGCAAGAAAAATTGATCAACCCGATCGCGGAACAAGTGCTCGGCCATGGCAAAGCCCAGTGGCTGGAATACTCACCACCAACCTTTGTCAGTAACGACGCTAAATATCTACAAACCATGGCGGCAGAACACGGTGGGGATTGGGTCCTCAAGCCACTTGCAGGCAGTTATGGTCGGGATGTGCATCAAGTGCAATCCAGCCAATCCAGTGCAATTTACCAACTTATGCGCGACCAACCAGAGATCTATTTCGCGTTGCAGCGTTTTATCCCTGAAATTATTCAAGGCGAGGTACGAACACTGGTTGCAGGTGGCAAAATCATTGGCAGCTATCGACCCCTGCCGCAAAACGGAATTCGCGCCAATCTATCGGC
>PAFJ01000050.1 GCA_002704325.1 Gammaproteobacteria bacterium
GTGTGTCGATAGAAGGGTTTTGGTCGGGGTTTGAGCGTTGTCTTACCGAATTGGGGCCGGTAAACAAAAAATTACTGGCGCTACGAGAAGAATTTCAAGAAAAGATTGATCAGTGGCATCTTGAGCGTAAAGGCCGCGTAATAGATCCGGTAGAATACAAAGGGTTTTTGCAGGACATTGGTTATCTGTTGCCAGAACCCGATTCTGTAGCCATTAGCACAACCAAAGTCGATGACGAGATTGCGCAGCTTGCAGGCCCACAGTTGGTGGTTCCGGTGATGAATGCACGTTATGCGCTNAATGCNGCAAATGCGCGTTGGGGCAGTCTNTACGACGCCTTCTACGGNACGGATATCATTCCCGAATCGCCGGGCAAAGAAAAAGGCACCAGTTANAATCCGGCGCGTGGCGAACTTGTGGTGGCACGAGTAGCCGAGGTGTTGGACGACATAGTGCCGCTGGCTCAAGGTAGCCACAGTGATGTTGTAGCCTATGGCATTGGCACAAGCGATGACGGCCAACGCCAACTGCGCGCTATTTTGCAGGAGGGCGGCAACACCCCGTTAGCTGACCCGCAACAATTTATAGGGTTCGTCGGTGAGCCGGAACCTAGCAGTATCTTGCTTGCGCACAATGGCCTGCACTTGGATATTTTGATTGATCCGAGCCATCCAGTCGGTGCAGTGCACCCTGCCGGTGTGAAAGATGTTGAGATCGAGTCCGCGATAACCACCATTCAGGACTGCGAAGACTCAGTGGCAGCAGTTGATGCAGAGGACAAGTGTGTGGTCTACGGCAACTGGCTGGGATTGATGAAAGGCGATCTCGAGGAGGTCATGGAGAAGGGTGGCCAAAGACTGGTGCGTAAACTCAATGCCGATCGTCAGTACACCGATATGCACGGTCAGCCCCTCACCATGCATGGCCGCAGTCTAATGTTGGTTCGTAACGTCGGTCATCTCATGACCACCGATGCTGTATTGGACGCTCAAGGCCACGAAGTCCCGGAAGGTTTTCTTGATGGGTTTGTGACGGCCCTATCGGCAATGCATGACATTCAAGGCGCTGGGCCGTTGCGTAATTCTCGTGCCGGTAGCGTCTATATCGTTAAGCCAAAGATGCACGGCCCAGATGAGGTTGCACTGGCGGTCGCGTTATTCGATCAAATCGAAGAGACACTGGGTTTAACGCGTAACACATTAAAAATTGGTGTTATGGATGAAGAGCGCCGCACCAGTATTAATCTAAAGGCCTGTGTAGCCGAGGCGAAAGACCGCATTGTATTTATCAATACCGGATTCTTGGATCGCACAGGCGATGAAATCCATACCAGCATGCAGGCGGGCCCGGTGTTGGCGAAAGAAGAGCTGAAGGCCCAGACATGGATTAAGGCCTATGAAGACTCTAACGTAGACGTTGGGTTGTCGACGGGATTTCGCGGTAAGGGTCAGATTGGCAAAGGCATGTGGCCCAAGCCTGATGAGATGTCCGAGATGCTGGCAGTAAAAGCTGCGCACCCCGAAGCCGGCGCGAGTACGGCATGGGTGCCCTCACCCACAGCAGCGTCATTGCATGCGCTGCACTACCACGACGTCAACGTCGCATCGGTGCAACAAGAACTGCAGGCGCGCACACCAGCCAGTGTTGACGATATTCTGCAAATTCCTCTGCTTGGCGGTAAAAACCTCGCGGCAGACGAAGTGCAAAGCGAATTGGACAACAATGCTCAGGGCATTTTGGGTTATGTGGTGCGTTGGATCGATCAGGGCGTAGGCTGTTCCAAAGTGCCGGACATTAACGACGTCGGTCTCATGGAAGATCGAGCGACGCTGCGGATTTCCAGCCAACACATCAGCAACTGGTTACATCACGGAATTTGTTCGCAGCAACAGGTCATGGAAACGCTAGAGCGCATGGCAGCAGTGGTGGATGAACAGAATGCTGGAGACGATGAATATCGCGCGATGGCGCCAAATTTTGATGACAGTGTCGCATTTCAGGCCGCATGCGATCTGATATTTAAGGGTCTGGAACAGCCTAGCGGTTATACCGAACCGGTATTACATGCCCGCCGGCGCGAGGCCAAAGCGAAATATGCGGCCAGCTAATTAGCGAGAAATATTATGGGCAGTCTTAGCGGTCAGTTTGCGTTGGTCACCGGTGCCGGTCGCGGGATTGGCGCCGCAACGGCAGAAAAATTAACGGCAGCCGGTGCTCGTGTCTTGATCAATGACTTAGACGCTGATGTGGCGGCGGAAGTAGCAGCCCGACTTGATGGCGCCGTAGCTTATCCAGCCGACCTGACAGACCCTGCAGCCGCGGACGAACTCATAGAGTTTGCTTTGTCAGCGTTTGGTGGTCTCGACATCGTTGTAAACAATGCGGGCTACATATGGCACAGCGCCATCCACAATATGACGGATGAGCAGTGGGATGCGATGCTGGACATTCATGCCAGTGCCCAGTTTCGGATTCTGCGTGCCTACGGACGTTGGCTACGCGGCGTTGCGGACCGGAGCTCGCCCGTCCGTAAAGTGGTGAACATCTCCTCCACAATGGGTTTGCATGGGGGCGCGACNCAACTTGCCTATTCGGCNGGTAAGGCCGCGGTGGTGGGTTTAACTAGGACCTTAGCAAAAGAGTGGGGGCGTTTTAACGTCACAGTCAATGCGGTGGCGTTCGGTGCGATTGATACCCGTCTAACCAGTCCCTATGAAAACGAGCCCAATATATCCATGGTTAAAGGCCAGCCCCGNAAAGTGGGCTTGAGTGTTGAGCAAATTAAGCAGTCCGAGGCGGCCTCGCCGTTAGGCCGTATTGGCAGTGTCGAGGATGCCGCCAACGCCATTTACCTTATGTGCATCCCCGAATCCAATTGGATCACTGGTGAAGTACTGCTTGCCAGTGGCGGTGTCCGCAGCTAGCAATAGCACTGCCTTTAAAGTTGATTTTCGCCGGCAATTCTCTGAATCACCGTGTCCTAGATCGTCATAAGCGCAGCTTAAATTACCCAGCGCACGACATTGCTCGAGCAGTAGCCCATTTTTGTGGATGCAAAAACCAGTGGGCGTGGTTTTCGAGAAGTCCTCTCTTGTGCGTCCACTTATATGTTGTCTGCTTATGACGCAGTTACTTGTAATTGGCTATGCGCTATGCGCTATGCGCTATGCGTTACCGTTGGCGACCACCTATGAATTCTTAGTCCGAGCCGCGGGCAAGGCGGGGGTACCGGTCTTGCCCTAAAACCCTCTAATCAGTGTGATGTAGGATCGCTGACCCCTTTTGGAATTCGAATGTTGTTTATCAACTGCTGGACGTCATCCGGTACATCGGGAGTCAGCCGTGAAACGCCAAAAGCAACCGAGAAATTCAGTACAGCACCGAGTGTACCGATACCTTCGGGCGAGATGCCAAACCACCAGTGTGCAGCAGAGTTCAGCTCGGGGGCTATAAACTTAAAGAATACGATGTAGCTGAAGCAAAAAATTAACCCGACCAGCATGCCGCTGATGGCGCCCTCTTTGTTCATGCGCCGATCGAATATGCCTAACAGAATAGCTGGAAACAAAGACGCGGCTGCAAGGCCAAAAGCGAAGGCCACGACCTGTGCCACAAAGCCCGGTGGATCAATGCCGAGATAGCCGGCAATCAAAATTGCGGTAACTGCAGCCACNCGGGCATAAAAGAGTTCTTGGCGATCAGTAAGGCCCTTGGCCATGGTCTGTTTCAGTAGATCATGAGAGATCGATGTGGAAATCACCAGCAACAGCCCGGCGGCGGTGGACAAGGCTGCCGCCAAGCTGCCGGCCGCCACCAGTGCAATCACCCAGCCGGGTAATTGGGCGATCTCAGGATTCGCTAAAACCATGATGTCGCGATCCACATAGACCTCATTGCTCGACTCGGTGGGTGTATTAGTTACTGTGCGCGAGCCGTCGGCGCGGCGCGTNTCATCAAAAGTAGGCTTGCCGTCGAAGGCTGCGCCGGGATAGTACTGAATGCGCCCGTCGTTATTTTTGTCTTGCCAGCCGATAAGGCCAATATCTTCCCAACTCTTGAACCAGCCGGCCACCTCGGTGTACTGAGTGTTATGCACGGTATCGACAAAGTTCAGNCGGGCAAATGCGCCGACCGCAGGCGCGGTGGTGTACAAAAGCGCGATAAACAGCAGCGCATAACCCGCAGATTTACGCGCGTCTGAGACTTTCGGCACGGTAAAGAATCGGACAATGACATGGGGAAGACCAGCGGTGCCAATCATCAGCGCCATAGTGATGGCAAAGACATCAATCTTGCTTTTCACGCCTTCGGTGTAGGGGGCAAATCCCAATTCGACCAGCGTATTGTCGAGTTTTTGCAGGACCGATAAACCGGAGCCGTCAGCGACCTCAGCACCCAAGCCGATTTGTGGAATCGGAATGCCAGTAATCAGCATGGAGATAAAAATGGCAGGCACCAGATAGGCAAAAATCAACACGCAGTACTGGGCAACCTGAGTGTACGTAATGCCTTTCATACCGCCTAGCACGGCGTACATAAAAACGATCGCCATACCGACGATCACACCCCAGAAAATAGGAATGTTGAGGAATTGCGAGAANACGATACCGACCCCACGCATCTGNCCNGCAACNTAGGTGAAAGANATCAGGATNAGACAAATAACTGCAACCACGCGCGCGCCGGTNGANTAGTAGCGCGACCCGATAAAATCGGGCACNGTGAATTCGCCAAATTTGCGCAGATAAGGCGCCAGCAGCAAAGCGAGAATGACATAGCCTCCGGTCCAGCCCATCAGGTAAACCGCACCGTCATAACCCATAAACGCGATAATGCCTGCCATAGAAATGAACGACGCCGCACTCATCCAGTCGGCTGCCGTAGCCATGCCATTAGCGATTGGGTGGACGCCACCCCCAGCCACATAGAACTCGTTTGTAGAACCCGCGCGGGACCAAATGGCGATGCCGATGTAGAGCGAAAATGAGAGAAAAACGAAGAGGTAGGTAAGCTCTTGAGCGTCCATATTAGGCGTCATCCTCATCGTCGTCAGAAACGCCGAATTGGCGGTCAATCTTTTTCATTTTGTGCGTGTAATAAAAGATCAGGCCGATGAACACATAGATCGAGCCCTGCTGCGCCCACCAAAAACCTAATTTGAAACCAAAAAATGAAATCTGATTAAGTTGCTCAACGAACAGAATGCCAAAGCCGAAAGAGACCGTGAACCAAATGGCCAACAGCACGAGCATCAGTCGAATGTTCGCTTTCCAGTAATCTTGATTGTCCATCACACCCCTCCAAAGGAATTGCCCGCGAAACGTGGGCAGGTACAAAGTACCCGAAACCTCGGTGCCGTGGAACAGTCTTGGCGTATGAATAATTAACGATCGGGACAGGGGATCGACCTCACAAGAAATTGTCGTTAGCCTTAAACGTCAAAGGGGGAAATATGTCGACACCAGTTCAACCGATTCGGCCAGCTGCGACCGTCATCGTAGTGCGCGAAGCGCCGTCAAGTTATGAAATATTTATGCTTAAACGCACCAGCAAAGCCAGCTTTGCCTCGGATATGTATGTGTTCCCGGGTGGCCGCGTCGACGCTGACGATCATCTGCATAAATACGATGCATTCCGTCATGGGCCGACCGAGTCGCAGGCCCCCCAGGTCAAAGCGCTTGGGGACGAATGGCGTGGATTCTGGATTGCGGCGATTCGAGAGACGTTCGAAGAAGCGGGTTTGCTGCTGGCCTATGATGACAGTGGCGCATTGATCTCATTTGATGATGAGCAGACCCACGAACGGTTTTCGGCTTACCGAGATCCGTTGCACGACGGAGAGCTGTCGCTATTGGATATTTGTCATCGCGAGTCACTGCGTTTGGCCGTAGACCATGTGCATTTTTACAATCGCTTCATCACTCCGCTAGGTCGCCCGCGCCGTTTTGACACCCGTTTTTTTATCGCCAGCGCACCGGAAAGTCAGCGTGGCACTCATGACGCCCAGGAAACAGTCGACAGCATATGGATCAGTCCTCAGCAGGCATTGGCTCGCCATGCAGACGGGCAGTTTGGGCTTATGAATGTCACCCGCATCCAGCTTGAATGGTTGTCGGCATATCCGAGCAAACAGGCCTTATTGGAAATGTCTGCAACGAATACAGCATTTCCGACTCGTCGGCCGATACTGCCTGTAAAAGACTGACGAAAGGAATTTGTGGCATGGCTTGGGGCGGGTGTCGCCATTAGAGATTTCGAAACCTCCAGTGATCGAAGTGCAACAAAAAGATGTGGCGCGAAATCGGTTGGGCAGAGNTTGCAACTATCGAAGTCGGGTTGGAACTTTGGCTGGCAGTTGGGCGCNCCCGGGTAGTGACGTTAGAAGGCGAAGTNGAATGTGCGGTGCTAGAATGTTCGCTGAGTACGTTGAGTCGCTTGATCTGGGGCCTCGTGACAGCATCCAGTTTAGGTCTCACCGATGATCTGCGCGCAGATATGCGGCTGCTGCCGTTAGTTAATAGATCGAGTCTTCGTGCAGCGTTCCCAGCCATTTTGGGATTTTTAATGGGCGGCACTAAAACACCATACAAGGCAACGTTTGAGCAACCAGAATAACGAAACAATGCTGCGTGCGCTGGGCTGGAAGTCGTCCTTTGCCGATCTTCGCAGTGCGCATTTGGCCGAGCCCGACCGGAGTCTGCACCGGGTCACCGAGGTTCAGCGCACAGGCCTTATCGTGGCGCCGCCATTAAGTGGTGCGCGCAGTAATGTACCCATCAGCGGTAAGTGGTTCCAACGACCCGAGCGCGAGCGGCCAACAGTTGGTGATTGGGTCGTACTCGATACGACGGACGGTAAACTACTTGAGGTGTTACCACGCAGCAGCCTGTTGGCGCGCCTCAGTCCCGCAGGCAATCGCACGCTGCAACTAATCGCTGCGAATGTGGATTCGGCCTTCGTCGTTACGTCCTGCAATGCCGACTTCAATGTGCCGCGCTTGGAGCGTTACGTATCCGTAGTGTTGGAAGCGGGTATTGAGCCGGTCATCGTTTTAACCAAAATCGACCAGACCCCAGATCCGCAAGCGTACCAAGCAGAATTGCGCTCGGCCTTCCAAACCGTTGCCATCTGCGGACTAAACGCCCTAGAACCAGCTGCAGCGAGAGCGCTGGAGCCGTGGTGTGGAGAAGGTCAGACCATTGCATTGCTTGGGTCCTCGGGCGTTGGCAAATCAACCATAGTGAACACGTTAATGGGTGGTGATGTGCAGCGCACTCAAGCCATTCGTGAAGAAGACGGCAAAGGCCGGCACACCACCACCTACCGGTCGGCACACTTATTGCCTCAAGGCGCGGTGATTTTAGACAGCCCCGGCATGCGTGAGTTTCAGATGGCCGATACCGACGCCGGGGTGGCNGAGCTTTTTGATGATATAGAAGCCCTCGCCCAAGCTTGTCGGTTTAGAGATTGTGCGCATAATGCAGAGCCGGGCTGCGCGGTTCAGGCCGCACTCGACGATGGCCGATTAGACGAGCGCCGATTCGCGAGCTATAGAAAACTAAAAGGGCAATAGCGGCAACTTAGGAGCAACCTATGGCGAATTTGATCGCCCCAAAAGTCAAACAACAAGCCGTATCGGTAACCCGAAAAATGGCCGCTTCGTTGCCGGGATTGCGCGAAATTGCGCAGGCACGCGGGCTCAAGGTGCATCACTTGGGCGCTGGATATCCGCACCCGGAAGTTACCGACCCGCGTGAATTCTTGCAGCATCAAAACGATTACTTCGATTACCTAAAGGAGCAAGAAGGCCAAAACGACCCCAACGCGTTGCCAGAATACCTACGCGAGAGTTACGCCTATACCGATACGTTGGGGCCCAAAAGTGCGCGCGAGGCCTTCGCCCACGTGTATGGGAAGGATTGGAAGCTAGCGATAGATCCGGAAAGGCTTATACCTACTGTTGGCGCATCTGGAGGCATCAGCCTCGCATGTTCGTTATTTGAACGCAGTGGTGAACCGTTGGCNTACATCACCGATGCTCCAACCTATGCTGGATTCACCGCGCGCGCCAGCTTGTGCCAGCATGCGACGATCTTNAGCGTCGAAATGGATGACGAAGGCGCNATACCTGAGCGNATGCGCGAGCAAATACACGCCGCACGNGACCAAGGCTACCTTGTGCCGTTTTATTACACCGTGCCAGACGGACATAACCCTGCCGGGTTCTCTTTCAGTCAGAGGCGCAGAGAACAGATCATCGAGGTGTTACGCCAAGAAGGAGTGCTGGTGCTTGAAGACGCGCCCTACCTATATATTAACTACGCAGCACCGGCCGACCGCGCGCAGACGTTCTTGAGCATAGATTCCAAGCAGACCATCCACTTATTTACCGGATCAAAAATTGGCTTTCCCGGTCCTAGAGTGGGGTATTTGTACAGTGATGCAACAATACAAATAGAGGGTGGCGAAGACGTACCGTTAAGCACCCTCGCCTTAACTGAGTCCAGCGCAGATGTGTTGTTTCAAAATCCGGCGGCGTTGCGCGGATTTGAAGCCCTAATGCATAAGCGGGAAGACAACGGGTGTTATACAAAACGCGACAGTATGTGGCCATTGGCGGAAAACAAACTCGGCGTATATCGAGAGAACAGGCAAATACTGTTAGACACATTAGAGGCGGAATTGCACGACTATAAAGAACACTTTGAATGGACCGTGCCAGATGGCGGCTTTTTCTCGGTGTTCACTTTCAAGCGCGTTGCTGGAACGCCAGTAATACAAACCGACGACGCACTGATAGAACAATTGGTGAAGGAACACGGCATTGTCGTTATTCCCATGTACGACTTTTATCCGGCGGATGCGCGGCAGCGCGATCNCGGTGCCGGTATGAACCAGTTGCGGCTGAGTTTTTGTTTTAGCGAAAGCCAAGGTGATGCCCGCCGCGCGGATATGCGCGAAGCNGTGGTGGCCTTTTGCGCGGCAGCAAAGCGGCTTGTAGGTGTGGTTGGTGATGCGTCGTAATCGACAAGTCAAAAATTTACTCTGATATATAAAAGAAAAACACAGGGGTAGGCGGCCCTAGCAGAATTGATTCAGCGTATGGGGAATGTAGAACGGCGACTTGACCGTACTGAACCTCGGGGCGAGATTGCGATAGAGCNCATTGCTGCAGTCACAAGCGCAGAAGACGGATTCGATCAGCGACTTATCCGGGTAAAAGAGCGCGGCGTTCGATTAGAAAAACAGCCCAAAGCCCACACTCAACAAAATTTCGACAGCCTTATGGGGCGCTACGACGAACGTTTTGAGCAGATCGATAAGCGTTTTGCCCAAGTTTGCGAGCGCTTCGAACAAGTAGAGCAGCGATTCGAACAAGTCGACAAACGATTAGAACCGATTGATCAAAGAATAACCGGAAGCGACTCCAAACTAGACCGATTTCATGGCAGCGTGCTGGCGGGGTTAGGCGTAATCGTTGTGCAAAGCCTGGTTATGAATTTTCTTTGATAAAGCCATCCCCCTTGATCAAATACATCTAAAGTCTCAGCCAGCAAAACCATGCAGCCGCCGATACTCGACCTTCAAACAACGGTCCACGATGCAAGTGAGACCGCCAGCCGCCGCGATCTTGATGCCGCTCAAGTTAATCACCCCAAACTGTAGCCACAAAAATCGCGCGCCAATACTCACGGCCTCCTCGGCAATAGCGGGCACCGCGCTGGATTCGCGGAACACATTCACCAAAGCAATTGGCCCCGTCTCAGCCGCTGCGGCACTTAGGCTAGGATAGCTGGTAGCGCCTAAAACAAGATCCTCGCGCGGGTTAATAGGCACGATCGTATAACCGTGTCCTTGCATCACCCGAGCAACGTCATGGCTGGGGCGGGCCGGGTTCGCCGACAACCCCACCACAGCGATTTTTCTCTCACTTAGAGCGGCTCTAATGTCTGTGTCTAATTGCCATTGGGCCAGATTCATAGTTGTCCTCGCGCTCAAATCGGCTTTGCATCAATGTGTTCTGCCATTGCAAACTACGCCTCGAATGCAAGGAGTTCAAATTGAGCCGCAAAGTAAAAATTTTACTCGGACTGCTGGTGTTGGTGTTAATGGCAGCGGCCTATTTCATGTTCTTTACAGCGAGCATCAGCGTCACCAGTCAGCCCGGTGATGCACGGGTGTCCATTAATGGCCAATTCATCGGAACGACCCCCATCGAAGATCATCCCCTAAGCCCGGGACGTTACAAATTGGCGGTGGCGCACAGTCACTATGAAATACAGACCGAACAACTAGACCTTGCCTTAGGCGATCACCTGCAGCGCAACTACCCACTGCAAGCTGGGCAGGGCGTCCTAGAATTAATGTCAAACCCCAAAGGCGCTTGGGTCGAAATAGATGGCGAGCGCCTATCCGTAGTAACCCCGACCCAAATAACCCTCACGTCGGGTAAGCACCGCATCCGTATGGGCAAGGCCGAGCGGCGTGATGCGAAAACAGATCTAGTGCTTAATTCCGGCGCGAACCAGCAAGTTAATCTGAACCTAGGTATGGACCCCCATGGCAGTCTCACGCTCAAACTCAGGCCAGCAAGCGCCAAAGTGGAAATTATCGGCGCCGCTATAAAATACGCAGCGGGTGTGCGGCTGCCCATGGGAGAATATACCCTGCAGGTTAGTCGCCCCGGATACATTACCCAAGACAAGCGCATTACCATTCAATACGGCGACAATACCGAGCAAATTACCCTGGCGCGGGGGTACGGCAAGCTGGCCGTGCAAGCGATCCCAGCCGATAGCTTCATTGACGTCACCCCGGCGGGCAGCGACACACAGGCGTATTCTGCGGCCAAGCGCCTGCCTGCAGGCAAAGTATCGGTCACGGCCAGAGCCATGGGCTACCGAACCCAGACGAAAACAGTCAATCTGACACCAGCCGGGCAAACAGTGCGCTTCAACCTTAACAAGCTCCGCGCCGTGTCTGGCACAGTACTGGTCGACAAGCTAACGATTGGCGGCAACGCGCCGCCAATGGTCATAGTGCCGGCGGGAGAATTCATCATGGGCAATGCAACGGGCAGTGGGCAGGAGCGGCCCGTCCGTTCAGTACAACTCACCCAGCCCTTTGCGGTCGGTAAATACGAAGTCAGTATCGGCGAGTTTGGGCGCTACGCTAAGGCCACAGGAGCGGAGTTACCCAAGAAAGTCGCGGCGGCAATAACCGTCGAGGAGCTGAGTCAAGACAGCCCAATCGCCAATGTCTCGCACCAACAAGCCACGAAATATGCAGACTGGCTGAGCATCCAAACCGGCGAGCGCTATCGTCTGCCTACCGAAGCCGAATGGGAATACGCTGCCCGCGCGGGCAGTCAAAGTCCGTACTTTTTTGGCGACCAACCAAAGCAGTTATGTGACTACGCGAACGTCGCCGACCAAACGGTAAAACGTCGTTACCGCGCATGGACAGTAATTGACTGTAATGACGGACAAGACACACCGCGCAAGCGCGGACAGTACGCACCCAACGCCTTTGGCTTGTACGACACCCACGGCAACGTGTCGGAATGGGTGGTGGACTGCGGATTGCCCGAATATTCCAACGGCAGTCGCGACGGCACTCAAGCGGGGCAAGGACAGGGTTGCAGCAGCCACGGCCATCGCGGTGGTTCATGGGACTCAGGGCCGGAAGAAGTCGCCAACAGTTACCGTAAAGCAGCTAACGGCGGCAATGGCGACCGTGGTATTCGGCTGCTTCGAGAACTCTAGTCATGGGTGCAAAAAGACTGCCGGCAGCGTTCAATTTGCTGAAATACGCAAGCGGACAAAGCCTAACCCTGCGCCCACAAGGTCGGTATCAAGCCGTGGCATAAGCGCGACTAGACGCTATACTTGCGTCATCTAAAAGTGAGCAAACGATATGTCCTCGACCAATGCGTTCCGTGAAGAAGTCCGTGGCTGGCTAGAAGACAGCTGCCCAGCGTCAATGCGTACCCCAATGGTGGCAGACGAGTATCCCGGCGGCGGTCGTAGAGCCGACTACAAGAACGCCGATACTAAACTTTGGATGGACCGCTGTGCCGAGCGTGGCTACACCGTACCAACCTGGCCGAAGGAGTTTGGCGGAGCCGGCCTTAATAAAGACGAAGCCGTCGTACTGCAGCAAGAAATGCAGCGCATAAATGCGCGTCCTGCTCTCGTGGGTATGGGTTTGAGTATGATCGGCCCCGCATTGTTGGAATACGGCACCGACGTACAGAAACAAGAGCACTTGCCAAAAATAGCCCGTGGAGACATATGGTGGTGTCAGGGCTACAGCGAGCCGGGCTCGGGTTCAGATCTCGCGAGTTTGCGCACCTCAGCGGTAGAAGACGGCGACGATTTCATCGTTAACGGCCAGAAAATATGGACCTCAGGTGCCGACAATGCCGACTGGATGTTCTGTCTTGTGCGTACCGATTTCGACGCCCCCAAACACGATGGTATTTCCTTCGTGCTCTTCGACATGACCACGCCGGGCATCACCGTCAAACCGATTTTGCTCATCAGCGGGTACTCGCCATTCTGCGAAACCTTTTTTGACAACGTGCGCGTACCCAAAAGCAACTTAGTGCACGAATTAAATAAGGGGTGGACCGTAGGCAAGCGGCTGTTACAGCACGAGCGCTCGATGATAGGCGGCATCGGCGGCGGGCAAAAGACCACCTCGATCGAAGAATACGCGCTGCAATACGCCGGCACAGACGCCAACGGCAAAGTTGCAGACCCGATATTACGAAACCGAATTCTCTCCCATCGCATGAGCGATAAAGCCTTTGGTCTTACCATGCGCCGCAGCGTAGAGGAATCTGCCACTGGTAACGCTCCCGGAGCGGTGTCCTCAATGTTTAAGTATTACGGCACTGAGCAAAACAAAGGCAAATACGAACTGTTGCTCGACGTGCTTGGCACCCAGTCCTTGGGCTGGCAGGGCGACACCTTCAAAGAAGACGAACTCGGCACCACCCGAGCGTGGCTGAGATCGAAAGCCAATTCGATTGAAGGCGGCACTTCTGAAGTGCAGTTAAACATACTTGCGAAGCGCGTATTAGGCTTGCCGGATTAGTCACCGCGCACAACCGTTTCGCAGAACAGTCTAAAACTCAGCGACTTAACGCCGAACCGTCGCTGTGTGTAACTGTGTTTAACACAGTGCGCTTCGCAAAGCGGCGCGCGCAGCAAACATTTATCTGCACGCCACACCAACCATTTATCGACAAAATTCAGCCGTTCGTCTGAGAGCTCTCTTCGTCCGCACCTAAATCATATCCAATTACACTGGCAAGGACGTTGCGTTGTGCCTAGGGAGGGTTGCGCTTAATCCAGTTATAAGACTTAAAGGATCATTGCCCCTGGATTTCTCGATTTCTGCTTGGCTGGCTCGCTTATCGGCCTTTATTAGGCTACTGCAGCCGTACTTCTCGCTTAGACCAATCTCCAGTAAAGTTCTTGGCTTGGTTATGCAAAAAAATTATGTTGATGCGAACACGAGTTGCTTTGATTGCAAGCTTTGCCGCGGTTGGGGAATAAAATGCCTGTAGATATTCATCCCAGTGCCCAAGAGGTTTTGGACGGCGACGCGCAGATTCGTGAGCGCTACGGTGTTGTGGTTACCCGGGCTCTGGAGGGGGTTTGCGAGTTGAACCTCGTAGTGGATCAAGGTTGGATCAACGCGGCGGGCTACACGCATGGCAGCGTGGCTTATGCGGTGATGGACAGTGCTTGCGCTTATGCCAGTGCGTCGTTGCAAAAGCTTGCAGTCACGGTAAATGGCAATGTCACTTATACTCGCGGGACTCAGGAGGGTGCGAGGTTGAGTGTGAGCGCCCAGTTGCTCAGTCAAAGCAAACGGGTGATGACGTTTAATGCGCAGATTGTTGACGAGCGTGAGCGTTTGATCGCCCACGGTTCTTTTGTTTTTCAAATCATAGGGGATCGTTAATGCAATCTCGCAATATAGGATCGATATCAAGCCGGCGTTCACCCATGATGCTGCTTGTACTGATGTCTATTGCTATGCCGATTGCGTTTAACGCCTGGTCAGCGTTGCTGAATAATTTTGTAGTGGAGCGTGCCGCATTCACCGGCATAGAAATAGGTATTCTGCAAAGTTTGCGCGAGGTCCCGGGGTTCTTGGCGTTTACTACGGTTTTCGTGCTGTTGGCGTTGCGAGAACAGACCTTCGCAGTGTTCTCGTTGGCCCTGCTGGGTGTAGGTGTTGCCGCTACCGGATTCTTTCCTTCTGAATACGGTCTGTATTTTACGACCGTACTTATGAGCATTGGCTTTCATTACTTTGAAGCGACCAAGCAGTCGCTGAGTTTACAGTGGTTGTCNAAAGCNGAAGCACCTGCTGTGCTTGGAAAGTTGATCGCTGTGGGCTCAATTACCTCGCTCGTCGTCTACTCCATCATGTGGGGACTNTTAGAAATATTCGAGCTCGATTATGTCTGGAATTTCTTGCTGGCCGGAGGCCTTTGTGCCGCCTTGGCCTTGGTGATGTGGTTGGGATTTCCGCATTTTCCAGCAAAAACCACTCAGCANAAGACGCTCATATTGCGCAAGCGCTACTGGCTTTACTATGTGCTGACGTTTCTTTCNGGTGCAAGNCGACAGATATTTGTCGTCTTCGCAGCGTTCCTGATGGTGGAAAAATTTGGTTACAGCGCGTCGCAAGTGACATTGTTGTTTTTGATCAACTACATTTTTAATTGGTTTTTTGCCGAACGCATTGGGCGCNTGATTAGTCGCATTGGAGAGCGCAATGCGCTCACCGTTGAATATTTAGGGCTGATTTTTGTTTTCGTGGCCTATGGTCTGGTTGAAAACGCGACCCTTGCGGCGGCGCTGTATGTGCTAGACCACATGTTTTTTGCTATGGCGATTGCAATCAGTACCTACTTCCAAAAGATTGCGGACCCTAAGGATATGGCCAGTAGTGCTGGCGTGTCGTTTACCATTAGTCATATCGCCGCGATTGTTATCCCAGCCGCACTGGGCTTAGTGTGGATTTCCTCNCCATCCTTGGTCTTTTACTGTGGGGCGGCNTTTGCGCTGNTGTCTTTGGTGGCGTCGCAGTTTATCCCNCGCGACCCTGAGCCNGGCAATGAAACGACTCGATCTCAGAGCCGTGGTGATTCAGCNCCTGTAACCATTTAGTGCGTTGTCCCTGCGGCCGAATTCTGCTGNCGAACATAGTGCTGGGCTTAACAGATATNAANGGCTAGGCCTTTNGGGTTCATTTAGCNAGCACCTCTAACAACTTCGCTGCGGATGCGTCCATGCCTTGCTTAATGAAAGGTTCTACTGCCGCAGGTTCCACCGCTGTACGCCAAGTGAGCAGGGTACCTTCCGGAGCGGCGCTGAGTGCCATGCTCGCGCGATGGCTGGCTAGGGGCGGTGTCGACTCAATCACGCCATAGCTGATGGTGTGCGTGTCATGGTCTACGCTGAAAATTTGCTCGGCTAAGTCGCCGGCGCCGTCCATTTTAAAGCGTCGGACTTGGCCATCGAAGTCGCAAGAGGCTACGCCAGCAACCCAGTCTATGCGGCCTGGGTCACTGATGATTTGCCAAACATCGGTAACTGCATGAGGCAGTTTATATTCTAATTCTATCGCCATAGCACTCTCCTCTTGCCCTAGATCATAGCGAGTCTGGCCTTTACGGGTAAAGCGCATGTTATGGTGAGCCGATTGAGGGATTGTCCGGGGGGATGGATGCAAGGCCCGTTAAATCACATTCGAGTATTGGACTTAACCATTGCGCGGGCAGGCCCGACCGCGGTGCGTTTGCTTGCGGATTGGGGCGCAGACGTGATCAAAGTAGAACCGCCGCCGCGTAAGGATGCGCAAGGTAACTCCGTAACCGGCAGTCGGCATGGCTCGGATGAGCAAAATCTGCACCGTAACAAACGCTCTGTGGCTATTGATTTAAAGAGCGAGGCCGGTCAAAAGTTATTCCAGCGTTTAGCGATCGACGCGGATGTGGTGGTGGAAAATTTTCGCAGCGATGTGAAATTTCGTTTGGGAGTCGACTACGATACTTTGCGTGCCATCAATCCAAAGCTTATCTACGCCAGTATTTCTGGTTTCGGACAGGATGGCCCCTATCGCAGCCGCCCCGGTGTCGATCAGATTATTCAAGGTATGAGTGGTCTGATGTCTGTTACGGGTGCGCCCGGTATGGGGCCTATGCGCGT
>PAFJ01000051.1 GCA_002704325.1 Gammaproteobacteria bacterium
TCGGGTAAAGGGCAGTCGACGCTGCGAACTCAGCACGACGTCGATACGGCTTGGCGCTATGCCCAAGAAGGTGCCCGGGGAGCCGCCGGCAAAGTTATTGTTGAAGGGTTTGTAGACTTTGATTATGAGATTACCTTGCTCACAGTGCAGCATGTGGGTGGCACGAGTTTTTGTGAACCTATTGGGCACCGACAGGTCGGTGGCGACTATCAAGAGTCATGGCAGCCTCAGCCCATGAGTCCGATGGCGTTGAAACAGTGTCAAAAGATCGCTGAGCAAGTCACCGCGGCGCTAGGTGGATGGGGGCTGTTCGGCGTGGAATTTTTTATCAAAGACGATCAGGTTTATTTTTCTGAAGTCAGTCCGCGGCCGCACGATACTGGAATGGTGACTCTGATCAGCCAGGATCTCAGCGAGTTTGCTTTGCATGTCCGTGCTATTTTGGGGCTGCCAGTGCCGAATATTCGAGGGCGCGGTGCTGCGGCGTCGGCAGTGATTCTAGCCCGTGGCGAGTCCACTATGCTCAGTTATAGTGGCGTAACCGAAGCGCTCATCGTGGCAGACACCCAGGTTCGCCTCTTTGGTAAACCGGAGGTGGATGGCGAGCGCAGGGTAGGTGTTGCCCTAGCTCTCGGTGACGACATAGAAAATGCACGGCAGCGTGCCATGGCTGCAGCCTCTGCAGTTACTGTGCATTATGATTGAGGTTCATGAGCCTTGGCATCGATACAGGCTGGCGTTATAGTCGCAGCATGCGTAACGCTAGTCGTCCTTATCGTGTTTATTCTACTGCCTCGGCGGGNAGCGCGCGCACACGCCAATTTGGTGGCGCGGCAATACTTTGCAAAGACTTTGGCCTGTTATCTCTTCTAGCGCTGCTCGCGTTAAACCTGCTGCCGGTTGCACCGGCACAATAATCAAACCCCAGCGCATTATTAGCGCACCCAGAATCAAATAGCAGTCACCACAGAACCGGTGGACTGATGTATATTGCAAAAGCTGCGCGCTTTATGTGCGGGCGAATAGGTGGAACGACGATATGTCCAAGGGCATCAACATGAATCATCAACCGCAAAGTGGTCGTGCTCGAGGCGCGATGCCATTTCATAAATACAAAGGGTTTCAACCCATAGACTTACCAGATCGGCAATGGCCGAGCACGGTGCTTCAACACGCGCCGCGCTGGTGCAGTGTGGATTTGCGCGATGGTAATCAAGCGCTTATTGACCCAATGAATGTGGATGAAAAGTTGCGCCTTTGGGATCTGCTTTTAGACGTCGGCTTTGCTGAAATTGAGGTGGGATTTCCTGCTGCATCGCAGCCNGATTTCGATTTTATTCGCCGCATTATCGACGANGGACGCATTCCTGCTGATGTCAGTATTCAAGTCCTGTGTCAGGCTCGGGAAGAATTGATTACGCGTTCAGTAGAAGCTTTGGAAGGCGCGCCAAATGTTATTTTTCACTTATATAACTCGACGTCCGAACTGCAGCGACGAGTGGTATTTGGTATGGATCGTCAGGGCGTCATTGATCTGGCGGTTCAGGGTACGGAACTGGTACGTCAAGGTTTGGAGGGTTTTGCATCTAATGTAACGTTTGAGTATTCGCCAGAGAGTTTTACCGGCACTGAGTTGGATTTTGCATCTGAGATTTGTACGGCAGTCGCAGATACTTGGGGAGCNACGCCAGATGNTCCCATGATCATCAATCTGCCGAGCACGGTNGAAATGGCAACACCGAATATTTATGCGGATCAAGTTGAGTGGTTTTGCCGAAATTTTCCGCGTCGAGACAGTGCTGTGATCAGTCTNCACACCCATAATGATCGAGGCACCGGCGTTGCGGCGACAGAATTAGCATTAATGGCGGGCGCCGAGCGGGTCGAGGGGACANTGTTCGGTAATGGTGAGCGCACCGGCAACTGTGACCTGGTGACCATGGCGATGAATATGTTTAGCCAAGGTATCGACCCTACCCTAGATCTGCGCCAAATGCCTAAAATCCGTGAAGTCGCTGAAGCGGTGACTAAGCTTGGGGTCCACGAGCGTCATCCATACGCGGGTGAACTGGTCTTTACCGCGTTTTCGGGTTCGCACCAAGACGCAATCAAGAAAGGTATGTCCCAAGTCGATCGCAGTAGCTGGGAAGTGCCTTATTTGCCAATCGATCCTGAAGATGTGGGCAGTTCCTACAAAGAAACGGTACGAGTGAACAGCCAGTCTGGCAAAGGCGGAGTGGGNTTTTTGCTTGAGGAACATCACGGATTGGCATTGCCACGTGATCTACTGGTTGAATTCAGCGCCCATGTGCAACAACTCACAGAAAAGCTAGACCGTGAAGTGAAACCCGATGAAATCTATCAGACGCTATTGGATACCTATGGCAGCGACAGCGGTCCCTATCGCTTGATGGATTACGACTTGTTAACTGGGCGCAATGACGACCAGCGCTGCGTGGCACGGGTCGAAGTGTCTGACAATATAGTCACTATTGATGGTGAAGGGTCGGGACCCATCGAAGCGTTCGTCAACGCGATGGTGGAAACGTTGAATGAGCCACTGGCGGTATTGGGATACCAAGAGAATGCCCTTGGTACAGGTTCTGATGCGCAAGCCATTTGTATTCTGGCCATAGACGATCCAGAAACGGATAGTCGCTGCTATGGTCTTGGGGTNAGTCGTAACACTATAACAGCTAGNTTGAACGCCATTATCAGTGCATTAAACCGGCGTTGGGCTAAGAGCTAGGATCCCTGNTNNGAGCGGGCGGCTCCTTACTCTGTNTGTGAGCTGTCGTGCTCAGGCGTGGCTTGATCTTCGANTCGGCGGATGCGCAGAGACTTAATGATGTTGTCTTTTATTTGTAGTGTCTCAATTTGGTACTCGTTAATTTGTATACACAGGTTGAACTCTGGGATGGTCTCCAGATGCTCGAGTACGAAGCCGTTTAATGTTTTTGGCCCATTTGTGGGTAGGTTCCAGCGCAGCGCACGGTTGATGTCGCGTAATACTGCCATGCCGTCGATCAGGAATGCGCCGTCGTCTATCGGCAATATGTCAGCGATATTGGCCGCAAAGTCGCTAGTGAATTCGCCGACAATTTCTTCCAATATGTCTTCGAGTGTGACAATCCCTTGGATATCACCATACTCGTCCACGACTAACGCAAAGCGCTGCTTTTCTTTCTGAAAGTTCAGCAATTGGGTATGCAGTGGCGTGGCCTCAGGGACGTAGTAGGGATCGCGGGCAAGTTGCAGCAGATCAGCCTTGGTGAACTCATCAGCTTGCAAAAAGCGGGCAAGCCGGCGTAGATGCAAAACGCCCAACATATTGTTGAAGTTGTCCTTATAGATCGGCAGCAACGTGTACTGGCTAGCGGCGGCGCCGGCTAATATATCGGTCATGTTGTCGTCTATATCGAGACCGACGATCTCATTTCTTGGGACCATGATGTCGTTAACGGTGACCGTTTCCAGATCTAACAGGCGCGTCATCATGCTCTGGCGTTCGCCAACGGAATGAGCGCCCTCGCTGACCACCGTAATTAGCTCGTCTTTAGTCAATTGATCATCGCTCTCGCTGCGCTCGCTCAAAAAGGGTTTAACCAGAGCGTTGCTGAAACCGTTGATAAGCAATACCACCGGGTGCACTANTTTNGCTANGGGCGCGAGNNCGAATACAGCNTTAAGGGCCCAAGCCTCNGGTCGCTCCGCTGCNAGAGTTTTTGGCGCGACTTCGGCAAAGATAAGAAACGTNACTGTTAGCACCCAAGGCGCAAGTAAGACGCCGGTATCTCCGAGCAAGTTATAGCCAATGATGGTTGCGATTGTGGCGGCGCTGAAATTTACTAGGTTATTGCCGACAAGAATGACGCCCAGCAGGCGATCTTGCCGTTTCAGCATATGATTGGCCTTACGCGCNCCTCGATGGCCGCGTTTTACTAAGTGCCGTAAGCGATACCGATTCAGCGCCATCATCGCCGTTTCGGTACCTGAGAAGTAGGCAGATAGGCAAATCAGCATTACGATGCTCAGGAGCAAATACAGGGTTGGTGTGTCAGCGCTGATCACGGTTGCAGCAAATATTCCAAGACAAATTTACTGCCGACATAGCCAAGCAGCAGAAGTCCGAAGGCGCTTAGATTCCAGCGTACGGCGGTAATCCCACGCCAGCCCAGCACGTGGTGACCCACCAAAAAACCAACGTAGATAAGCCATGACAAGGTTGTCAGCACGGTGTGGTGAGCAACCCGTTGGGCGAACATATCGTCGAGGAATAAAAGGCCAGTAAAAATTGCCAGACTCAGCAACACCGTGCCAATCCACAGCATGGCAATCAGCAACCGTTCCATGGTCTCGAGTGCCGGTAGCATTCGGTAAAAGCCGGTGTCCAGCCGCTGCAGTTGTTTTTCTTGGAAAGCCAGCAAGATAGATTGCAGGGCTGCGGTCATAAGCCCTGCATAGGCAGTCAGTGACAAAAGAATATGCGTCGCCTGAGAGCTGTCTATTGTTAGCTGCGTGCTGTTGCCGGGCGCAATGATCAGCAAGGCAAGACAGTTGATTACGGCAATGGGGAATAATAATAGGTTGACGCTGATGACGGGTAATCGGCTGTTGGCCAGAGCGACCACAGCCACCATAACCACGGCGATATAGTTACAAACATGCACAAGCGCCAGATCGATCCCGGCGTCAGTTACTAGCGCCGAAAAGGTCGACCAGGCATGGCATGCAACAGCCGCCATGCCCAGCAACGCAACGCGCATCTGGCGATTAGATGGCAAGGTCTCCGTCGTGCGTCCTTGCGCAATCAATAGCTGGGCAAAACCAAGGACGTAAAACACGATGGCTGCGGAAGCAGAGATTGATGCGAGTTCGTTCATGGAGTGAGACGCCGGTAGGCGCTCGTAAGCTGGATATTTATGATGAGTTATCGCTGTCTTGGTTAGAGGATTTTGGCATAAGCCAGCGTTGCCGTGAAGTCGCCTTTTGGTAACACAGCCGACGAGTGAGCGTGCAAGCGTCCAAGTCTAAAACCTTTTATCTTGTGATCTTACAGTCCACTATCGGCACAAAGTCATGATCCGAGCGTGTACCGATGCAACTCTCTACTCCCGTGCTCCAGTCAGAAATCATGTCGTTGGCTTTGATGTCGCTATTGCTAGGGATTCCGCTGCTTTTGGCCGTGCTGTATGTGGTCGATCGCAACCAAACGCGGCACGCACTGCGGCGCAACTACCCCTTGCTGGCCCGATTCCGGTATCTTTTTGAGCACTTAGGCGAGTTTTTCCGCCAGTACTTTTTTGCGATGGATCGAGAAGAGATGCCCTTTAATCGGGCTGAGCGTTCTTGGGTTTATCGCGCCGCAAAAAAAGTTGATTCCACGATTGCCTTTGGCTCGACTCGAGATCTCAAACCCGCCGGCACGATATTGTTTGCCAATTGCGCATTCCCGAAACTACAAGAAGAAGGGCTCGACACCAGTGCTGTCACAATTGGTCCGTTCAGCCGCGAGCCTTATCAAGCGACCTCCGTTTTTCATATTTCTGCCATGAGTTATGGGGCAATTTCTGCACCGGCTGTGCTGGCGTTGTCCCAAGGCGCAAAGTCGGCAGGGATTTGGATGAATACGGGTGAAGGTGGCTTGAGTGCAGAGCACCTTGAAGGGGGTGCAGATCTGATATTTCAAATCGGTACGGCGAAATATGGTGTTCGCGATGCAAGCGGCGGCCTATGTCCCGACCGTCTTAGCCAGATTGCCGCTCATGAGCAGGTTAAGATGTTTGAAATTAAACTTAGCCAGGGTGCAAAACCGGGCAAGGGCGGGGTCCTGCCTGGCTCAAAAGTGAATGCCGAAATTGCCCGGGTGCGTGGTATTCCGTTGGGTGAGGATTCGCTCAGTCCGAATCGGCATCCCGAGGTATCCAGCTCTGAGGACCTTTTGGATCTGCTTGAGACCGTGCGATCAGTAAGCGGTAAGCCGGTGGGAATCAAGGCAGTGATTGGCGACCATCGATGGCTGCAAGCGTTATGCTCGACGATTAATGCGCGCGGTATAGCCAGTGCCCCAGACTTCATCACAGTCGATGGAGCCGAGGGTGGTACGGGAGCAGCCCCAGCTAGCCTGATCGATTACATGGGCTTGCCGTTGCGCGAGAGTTTGCCCTTGGTGGTTGATATTTTGAAGAAACATGGCCTGCGTGAGCGCATTCGTGTGATCGCCAGTGGCAAGCTAATCAATCCCGCGCAAATCGCCTGGGCGCTATGTGTGGGCGCGGATTTTGCGACCACGGCGCGAGGGTTTATGTTTTCGTTAGGTTGTATTCAGGCAATGCAGTGCAATAAGAATACCTGTCCTACAGGTATCACTACTCACGACAAAAGACTCCAGCGGGGGTTGGTGGTGGCAAACAAGAGCCAACGCGTAGCCAACTATGCCCAGTCTGTGCGAGCCGAAGTTGCCGTTATTGCGCATGCATGTGGGGTGCAAGAGCCACGACAATTGCAGCGGCAACATTGTCGTATTGTGCAGGGTGACGGCAGTTCGTTGGCCTTGGACAGCATATACCCGGAAATCGAAAGCACTTGAGTTGCCGTGCTGGCGCCCAAAAAATCGGCCGCATGGCAGACGGTTCACGCTATAATTATTAGTCCCGCTTAATAGTCCCGAATATGTTTGAAAATCTTTCAGAAAGACTCTCGACGAGCCTGAAGCAGATCAGCGGCAAGGCACGAATAAACGAAAATAACATCAGTGATGCTCTGCGTGATGTGCGCGTGGCCTTGCTTGAGGCAGATGTGGCTCTGCCGGTTGTAAAAGATTTTATTGAGCAAGTACGCAGTAAGGCGCTCGGTCAAACGGTTATGGCTGCGCTTAATCCAAGCGAAGCCTTTATCAAAATCGTGCACGAAGAACTTGTCACGGTCATGGGCGCTGAAGACAACAGTCTTAATCTGGCAACCGCGCCGCCCGCGGTGATTCTGATGGCGGGCTTGCAGGGTGCCGGTAAAACTACCACGGTAGCGAAGCTTGCCCGGTTGCTCAAAGAGCAACAGAAAAAACGTGTTGCGGTGGTGAGTGCTGACGTCTACCGGCCCGCGGCAATTGAGCAGTTGCAGACTTTGGCGGCCGAGGTGGGTGTAGCCTTCATAGAATCTTCAGCCGATCAAGCGCCAGTGGCAATCGCCGCCGCTGCGGTGCAAAGCGCCAAGCAGCAGTTGGCCGATGTATTGCTTGTAGATACAGCCGGGCGGTTGGCAGTGGACGAGGCCATGATGGCTGAGATCAAACAGCTCCACGCCAGCGTTAAGCCCATCGAGACGCTGTTTGTAGTGGATGCGATGACCGGACAGGACGCCGCGAATACAGCCAAAGCATTTAACGATGCTCTGCCGTTAACGGGCGTCGTGCTCGCTAAAACCGATGGAGATGCGCGCGGTGGTGCGGCCTTGAGCGTGCGCACCATTACCGGCAAACCCATCAAGTTTCTCGGTAGCGGGGAAAAGACCGACGCACTAGAGGTTTTTCACGCGGATCGTATTGCCTCACGGATATTGGGTATGGGCGATGTGTTGTCGCTCATTGAAGAAGCCGAACGCAAAGTCGATAAGACCAAGGCGCAACGGTTTGCACGCAAAATGCAGCAAGGTCAAAAGTTTGATCTGGAGGATTTTCGTGATCAGTTGCAGCAAATGGCGAATATGGGTGGTTTGAGTAACATGCTCGATAAGCTGCCGGGTATGGGGCAACTTCCCGCCAATGCCCAAGCACAGNTAGAAGACGGTCAGTTTAAGCGTATGGGCGTAATTATAGATTCCATGACCGTGCGTGAACGTCGTTTCCCTGACCTTCTAAACGGTTCGCGCAAGCAGCGCATTGCTGCGGGCAGCGGCACCCAAATTGCTGATATCAATCGTTTGCTAAAGCAACATAAGCAAATGCAAAAGATGATGAAGAAGGTAGGAAAAAAAGGCGGCATGCAGAAAATGATGCGAGGCATGCAGGGCATGAAGTTTCCAGGCGGCGGGATGCCGCCGNGTATGCCTCCAGGTATGCGTCGCCGGTAATATAGCCATGGCGATGCGGGCTCTGTTACTGGTTGTCTTTGCCGTCGCAGGCGGTGTGGCTGGATGGCAGTTGCGTGGCTTGGCGGCCGATAGTGCTGGCGCTGTTGCGATGCCCATAGCGTCAATGCAGAAGCAGCCCCGACCCGCTCCGGTCCTAAGCCGGCAACCACCGCCAGAACCAGCAGTGTTGAATGCGGATAAGACGATAGATTCGAGTCCGCTTGCGCTGGTTGCAGGAGACGCACTTGAGGTGCTTTATGAGGAACTGGCCGGGGCAGACCTAACGCGTGAGGAGTCAATCCGAACGCAAATTCTTCAATATGTTAGCGAGCACAGAGCGCAGCTCATTGAACAGCAACGCTGGACAGAATTGTTGGAATTTTATCAGCGGTTGGTCAGCTTAGACCCGCATTTCTCAGAGCATTACTATCGACTTGCCGAGGTGCAGGTGCGATTGCAACTGTTTGATCAAGCTCTGTACTCGTTGTACTTTATTTTGCAGGATTCCGTAATGGGTGCTCGAGCGCGCGCGCTGGAAGAGAGGATCAATGAGCGTTTGCGGTTCACCGAGGGGGTAACGGTGCCACTGCTCAAACACGGCATTCATCATGTAGTCGAGGCGCGTTTGCCGTCAGGAGCGCTGCGGCTGTTGTTGGATACGGGCGCTTCGATTACGACACTCACGCCAAATGCTGCACGCCGTCTGAATCTTAGCGTTGATTCGGATCGTTCGATCAGTTTAGCAACGGCAGGCGGTTTGGTCTCGGCCCCGATAATTGAGGTTTCTGGCTTCACGGTGGGGGCTGCAAAAGTTGAGCGTTTGCAGGTGGGTATCTTGCCGTTGGTAGGCAATGACGGTTTTGACGGCTTATTAGGGATGAACTTTTTGCAGCAGTTTGCCAGTTCAATTAATCAGCAGGACGGCGTGCTACACCTGCAGAATAAGGGCTAAGATTGTTGTCGAAGAGTTATGAAGAGCGACTATGACAGCGTATGTAATTGCCACAATAAATATCCATGATCGAGAACGATACGCTGAGTATGAAGCTGGTTTTATGACGATCTTTATAAATTATGGTGGCGCAATGCTTAGCGTTGATGAAGCGCCTCGAGTGCTTGAGGGAAAATGGGCCTTTACCCGAACCGTACTAATCGGCTTTGAGTCTGTGGAAGCCGCGGAAAGTTGGTTTTTTAGCCCTGAATATCAAGACTTAGCGCGGCATCGTCATGCGGCTGCTGAATCGCACTGTGTGATTGTGAGCGGCATGTAGGCATGATTAAGCCCCCCCAAAGACTTAATGCAAGATATTTGCATGTCCGCGAGGTTGCTATAGAATACTCGGCCTTCGAATTCTGACCTTTGGTAAACAGAGAACATTATGGTAACGATCCGTCTTGCCCGTCATGGCGCAAAGAAGAGTCCCTTTTATCACGTAACAGTGGCAGACCAAGCACGTGCCCGGGATGGCCGCTTTGTGGAGCGTGTAGGATTCTATAACCCGGTGGCCAAGGGTCAGGCAGAAGCATTACGCTTGGATTTAGATCGTATCGATTACTGGGTCGGCGTTGGTGCCCAGCCGAGCGACCGGGTAAAGCAACTTATCGCGACCGCGCGTAAGCAACAGACCGCAGAAGCAGCCGCGGCGCCCGCGGAATAGCCCTTCTTAGCGCATCTCCTTGATGCGCTAAATAAAAAGCATTAAAAGTTCCCAGATGTCCCAAGACAACGTGGTAGTTGGTCGCCTTGGGCGCGCCTTCGGCGTTAAAGGCTGGCAACATCTGCAGTCTTTCACCGCCCCCTCAGACAATCTATTGGCTTACCATCCGTGGTTTTTGCGCGGGCAAAGTAGCGATCGCTGGCAACTTATCGAAGATTACGAAATCCAGAACCATAANGATGGTTATCTGGTTCGGCTAGCCGGGGTCGAGCAGCGCGAAGCGGCCCAGCCATTCAGTGGTAGTCTGCTTGGTGTTCCAGCAGAAATCCTTGCAGACACCGCAGATGGCGAGTTCTATTGGCANCAGTTGATCGGTTGTGTTGTTGTTAACGAGCAGCAGCAACTCTTAGGCCAGGTCGACGGGTTGCTTGAAACAGGTGCGCACGATGTGTTGCAGATCGCACANAGCGGTCAGCCGTTGTTGGTGCCATTTACCGATCCCTACATTATCGACGTCAACGTGTCGGAGCNGCGGATTGTGGTGATGTGGCCCGCGGAATGGAACGATTGAACCNATGTGGTTAGGTGTTATTACGTTATTTCCCGATATGTTTGACGCGGTTACTCGCGAGGGCGTATTTGGCCGCGCAGTGGCGTCTGAGATCTTGAGTATTGAATTCTTCAACCCGCGGGACTACTCCACGGACCGNCATCGTACGGTNGATGACAGACCCTATGGCGGTGGCGCNGGCATGGTTATGAAGGTAGAGCCACTGCAGCAGGCGGTGATGGCGGCTAAAGAGCGTGCTCCGGCCGATACACCTGTGGTGCTCATGAGTCCCCAAGGGCATAGGTTTAGTCAAGCTAAGGTCAGCGCATATCGCGATAGTGCGGGCTTGATTTTAGTATGTGGTCGCTACGAAGGCGTTGATGAGCGATTTATAAACCGTTGGGTCGATATTGAGTGGTCGGTAGGCGATTACGTTCTAAGTGGTGGNGAATTGCCCGCAATGGTTGTGATGGATGCGATTGCCAGGCATTTACCGGGCACATTAGGCAATCAAATGTCCGCGATCGATGAATCATACCTTGATGCAACGCTCGATTACCCTCACTATACGCGCCCCGAAACTTTGGCTTCGGAAAAGATACCGTCGCAGTTGCTCACTGGAGACCATGGGCAAGTGGCGAAATACCGACGCCGTGAGGCGTTAAAACGCACTTTGGATCGACGCCCAGAGTTGTTGACCGCAATGACGTATGGTGCTCAAGATAGAGAGTTGCTGTTAGAAATTTTTGCCGACCGTCAGCCGGATTAGGCGATGAATTGGAGATAAGCATGCGCAGAAATAAAGTAATCCAGGAAATCGAAGACCGTCAGTTGGCGGATATTCCAGAATTNAGCCCTGGCGACACAGTAAGNGTACAGGTGCGCGTAAAAGAAGGNANCCGTGAGCGCCTGCAGGCGTTTGAAGGCGTGGTCATTGGCATCAAAAACCGAGGCATCAATTCTGCATTCGTTGTGCGNAAAATTTCCCATGGCGTTGGCGTTGAGCGAACTTTCCAAACCCACAGTCCATTAATCAATGAGATTGAGGTAAAGCGGCGTGGCGATGTGCGACAAGCGAAGCTTTACTACTTGCGTGAACGCTCTGGTCGTTCTGCGCGGATCAAGGAAAAGATCAAAAAGTAGACGCTCGTCAGGGGTTGGCTATAGTGGCGGCTTGAATTCAAGGTTGCCATCACCATGCCCAACCAAGAGCGGAGCCGCGGCCCAAGCGCTGAGGTACTCGAATACCTGGATACCCTGTGGTTGCAACGTGGACTTAGTGAAAACACGCTGGCTGCATACCGGCGTGACCTATCCCTGACAGAGCATTGGCTGATTCAGGCGAAGCGAGCGAATAAGCTTTTGGACGCCACCGCCGAGGATCTTGGTGCTTACAACCAAATGCGCAATGATGAAAAAATTGCGCGGCGCTCCGCGGCCCGCTGGCTCAGCTCGGTTCGAGGTTTTTTTCGCCATTTTCTGGCCGAGCAACGCCTCCGAGAAGACCCCACCCAATATCTCGAACACCCTAAACAAGCACGGACTCTGCCGGGTAGTCTTGGTGCGCAAGATGTCGAGAATTTGCTCGCAGCACCCGATGTGACGACCGTGATCGGCTTGCGCGATAGAGCTATGTTAGAGCTGCTATACGCCTGCGGGCTGCGGGTGTCGGAGCTCGTGACCTTACAACTGGCCAGCGTGAACCTACGGCAGGGGGTGGTGCGTGTTACCGGTAAGGGCAGTAAAGAGCGAATCGTACCCGCCGGCGAGACTTGTCTGGATTGGTTGCAACAGTATCTGCGCGAGGCCCGGCAGCAACTGATTCCGGCGGGTGGCAATGTATTATTTCCAAGCCGTTTAGGTCGAGTGATGACACGCCAAACGTTTTGGCACGCGATTAAACGCCATGCGCGGGCTGCAGGGATCGAAAAAGACATCTCGCCGCACACCCTGCGCCATGCATTTGCCACTCATCTCGTGGATAATGGCGCAGACCTGCGCGCGGTGCAGATGATGCTTGGTCATAGCGATTTGTCGACGACCCAGATCTATACCCATGTTGCGCAGCAGCGTCTTCAATCGTTGTTACGAAAACACCATCCGCGAGGCTAAACAAGACAGCGCGCGGTTGGCGAGCTGAAAGGACAGTGAGCATGTTAGCTAACAGAGTAATGGTTTGGTTCCTATGCGTTGCTGCGGCAGCTGGTTTGGTGCTGCCACCCCCGGCGGTCGCAGAAACCGACGACCGATTGCAGAGCGGGCGTGAACTCGTGCAAAAACTACAGCAGTTACGCCCGGGCATCCCGATTGAAGCGGTTGTGCCGATCGAAATCCCGGGCATGTATGCGATAGAGCTCTCTGGCGGCTCGACCCTTTATGGCACTGCAGACGGACAGCATTTTTTTAGTGGCGATCTCTTCGCTGTGCGAGACGACTTGGTGAATTTGTCAGAGCAGAGGCGCGACAAAAAACGCCAGCAGGTAATGGCCCGACAGTCGCTTGAGGACATGATTGTGTTTCCCGCGGTGGGCCAGTCCCGAGGTTTTATCCAAGTATTCACCGATGTAGATTGCGGTTATTGCCGGAAATTACATGGCGAGATGGCACAGATTAATGAGCTAGGTATCGAGGTCCGTTATTTGGCTTATCCGCGCGCGGGTGTCGACTCTGAAACTTACGACAAAATGGTTTCTGCTTGGTGCGCCAAAAATCGTCAAACAGCGATCACGCAGCTGAAAGCGGGGGGCAGCGTACCTGCGACGACGTGTCAAAATGCGATCAGCGATCACTTTGGCTTAGGGCAGCAGTTGGGTATCAGTGGAACCCCGGCGATCGTACTTGCTGATGGGCGCTTGTTGCCGGGCTACCTGCCTGCAGAGCGCTTGGCTGAGGCTGTTCTTGGTGAGTAGCGTTGAAAGCAACGGCGGGGTGATAGTTTGAAAACTCTTTCGATAGGCATTGCTGGTCTAGGTACAGTTGCTCAAGGTGTATTGGCGTTAGTCGCTGCCAATCGAGCACTCATCGAGCAGCGCAGTGGTGTCAGCGTGAATGTCGTTCGAGTTGCCAGTCGTCGCGTTAAGCCTGAAGTCGATCTGTGTGGTGCAGATTTTTCCACCGATGTAATGGACCTGCTGGCCGATTCTCGAGTCGATGTGATTGTCGAACTGATCGGCGGCGAGACATTGGCCAAGGAGCTGATNGTGGGCGCCCTGGAGCAAGGCAAAGCGGTGGTCACAGCAAATAAAGCTGTTATNGCTTTGCATGGCAATGAATTGTCGCGCCAGAGGCTGCGCTTCGAAGCTGCGGTAGCTGGAGCAATTCCGATCATCCAAGCACTGCAGCATGGCTTAGTAGCCAATCAGTTCAGTGCGCTAAGTGGCATCATCAATGGCACCTGTAACTATATGTTGTCTGCTATGGAGAATGAGGGCGTGGATTTTGATGCAATCCTAGCGCGCGCTCAGGCCTTAGGTTATGCGGAGGCAGATCCAACATTTGATGTGGACGGGATNGATGCCGCACACAAGTTGACCATTCTAATGGCACTCGCCTTTGATACTGATTTTGAGTTCGATAAGGTTTATGTCGAGGGTATTCGAGCGCTTACACCGATAGACATAAGTTACGCAGCCGAGTTGGGCTATCGCATTAAGCATTTAGGTATTTTGCGCAGCAGCCCGGATGGTATTGAGGCGCGCGTGCATCCCACATTAGTGCCCCACAGCGAGCTGATGGCGCACGTTAATGGTGTGCTAAACGCGGTGCAAGTGGTGTCTGACGCGGCAGGTAAGACTCTTTTTAGTGGCCCTGGTGCGGGCGGCGCCGCTACGGCCTCTGCGGTGGTAGCCGACATTGTAGAAACAGCGTTGAATCCACAGCAGCCGATAGCCGATCGAAATTCCAGCGCGGCGATGACTGTTCGGCCGATTGAGGATATCAGCAGTGCATATTACTTACGCATTCCTACCCGCGATGAACCGGGGGTTTTTGCTGAAGTGACGCAAATACTCTCGAGTCATAACATTAATATTGATGCGGTCATTCAAAAAGACAGCCACCCTCAAGGTGGGTCTGTGGATATTGTGATTCTGACTGAGGACACTCAGGAGGCACAAATGAATAAGGCCCTGTCTCAGCTCGAGGCGTTGGCGACAGTGACGGGTCCGGTGATGCGGATCCGAGTCGCACCTCAGGACTAAATAAACGGATGCAGATTATTACGCGAGCGATTGGCGATGGCGCGCTTGACGTAGACAATCCGCTGATCGAGCGCTTGTATTTGAGTCGGGGACTAACGCGCGCTGAAGATACTGATAAAGGCTTGCAAGCGCTGGTGTCGCCGCAGGGTCTGACGGATATAGACAAGGCCGCACAGCGTGTGGCGGATGCCGTGGCGAGCCAGCAGCGTATCCTTATTATCGGCGACTATGATGCTGATGGGGCGACCTCGGTGGCATTATGTAAGTTAGCGTTATCGGCGATGGGGGCGGAAGCTGTTGAATTTCTTGTCCCTGACCGCTTTCAATTTGGCTATGGCCTNTCGGTGGCGATAGTAGCCATTGCGCAAAGTCTNAAGCCCGATTTAATTATTACTGTTGATAATGGTATCTCCAGTATCGACGGCGTGGCGGCGGCAAATGTCGCGGGTATTGATGTCATTGTCACTGACCACCATCTAGCNGGNCGGGAATTGCCCGCTGCGTATGCAATNGTTAATCCAAATCGAGGAGATTGTGATTTCCCGAGCAAATCGATCGCGGGTGTAGGGGTTGCGTACTATTTGCTCAGTTGGGTGCGTCATACTTTGCGCCAGCGCCAATGGTTTGATGCGTCCCGGCGCCCGGAGCCTAATCTTGGGCAATTTTTAGATTTGGTTGCCCTGGGAACGGTGGCTGACGTCGTGCCCTTAGACCGCAATAATCGAATATTGGTGCATCAGGGCTTGTTGCGCATGCGTCAAGGCCATACTCGACCGGGGATCCGCGCATTAGCCGAAGTCGGTAAACGTGATTTAAGTCAACTCAGTGCCCAGGATCTTGGGTTTGCGATCGGTCCGCGCTTGAATGCTGCTGGAAGGCTGCAAGATATGAGCGTGGGCATCCGTTGCTTATTGGCAGATGANGTCACTACAGCCCGATTATTAGCTCAGGAATTAGACGGTCTAAACAAGGATCGACGTGAAATAGAGCAAGATATGGTTGCCGATGCTGAATTGTTGCTCGCNGAGGCCTCGAAGATTGATGATGCGAAAGGTATTGCGGTATATCACGAGCGATTTCATCAGGGGGTGGTAGGCATAGTGGCGGGCCGGTTGCGAGAGCGATTGCATCGGCCAGCTATTGTTTTTGCGGATTCTTCAGAGGGTGTTGCCGGAGAAATAAAAGGTTCAGCNCGCAGCATTGACGGTTTAAATATCCGCGACGCTCTTGACACGATTGCGACCCGTTATCCAGGTCTGCTTATNAAATTTGGTGGCCATGCGATGGCTGCAGGTTTAAGCCTAAAGCGCGTGCATTTCGAACGCTTCCGCATCATTTTCGATCAAGTCGTTGCTGAATTACTGAGCGAGGATGCGTTGAGTGCGAAGTGCTTTGTGGACGGCGGATTGTCTGCACAAGAGCTTACGCTGGAAACCGTGCACACGCTTTTTAACGCTGGCCCTTGGGGCAATGGTTTTCCGGAGCCGGCCTTTTGTGATGATTTCGACCTAGTCAGTCAGCGAGTGGTTGGCGCGCAACACTTAAAATTAGTACTGCGCAAAGAAAGTCGATTAATCGACGCTATTGCATTTCGCCAAGCNCCGATAGATCCGGCCGTGCAGGAGCTGCGCGTGGTCTACCGCCCTGCGCGTAATGACTACGGCAATACTGCAACGCTGCAGTTGATAGTGGAGTACATCGAGCCTTTGGCTTAGACTCCGCGCTGCTTTCAAAGCAGCTAAAACGCTGCATAACACTGATTAAAACCTATGCCCGAAATTACTTCTGTTCGTGAACGAATTAAGGACCTAAGTGAACGCGATTTAGCGCTTCGGGGGTATCTTTGACTTCGCGGAAAAACGCGACCGNCTGCAGGAAGTCGAACTAGAGCTTGCCGACGCGGACGTCTGGAGCAACCCTGCGCGGGCGCAGTTGCTTGGGCGCGAGCGNTCAGAGCTGGAAAANATNGTTGGCGTGCTGGCGTCCTTTACAGAATCCCTCAGTGATCTTGCTGATCTGGCAGAAATGGCCAGTGATGAAGATGATGACGATACCTTGGATGAGGTGGCTGCGGAGCTCGATGATCTTGANGAACGCCTAGCTGGCTTGGAATTCCGACGCATGTTTCAAGGTGAGATGGATGGCGCGAACTGTTTTTTAGAAATTCAGTCAGGTTCTGGCGGCACAGAAGCTCAGGATTGGGCGGATATGTTACTGCGCATGTACTTGCGATGGGCGGAACAACGTCAGTTTTCGGCTCGGGTAACAGAATTGTCGCCTGGCGATGTGGCAGGGATTAAAAGTGCCACGGTACAAATCGCGGGAGACTACGCCTATGGTTGGCTGCGTACCGAAACCGGCGTGCATAGGCTTGTACGCAAGTCGCCGTTTGATTCTGGCAACCGTCGACATACCTCATTCGCGTCGGTCTTTATCGCACCGGAAATTGACGACGATATTGAAATTGACATAAATCCAGCCGACGTTCGGGTGGATACTTACCGGGCGAGTGGTGCTGGTGGTCAGCATGTTAACCGCACCGACTCTGCGGTACGTCTAACCCACCTGCCGACCAATACTGTTGTGCAATGTCAAAGTGAACGCTCTCAGCACCAGAATAAAGACAACGCTTATAAGCAACTGCGCGCTAAGCTTTATGAGTTGGAGTTGCAAGAGCGGCGCGCTGAGCAACAAGCAATAGAAGATTCCAAAGCGGATATTGGCTGGGGGAGTCAAATACGTTCCTACGTACTCGACCAATCTAGAGTAAAGGATCTGCGTACCCAAATTGAACGCACTGATCCCGGCTCTGTGTTGGATGGCGACATCGATGGGTTCATTGAGTCGAGTCTCAAGGCGGGATTGTAGGGAGTACAACAGTGAGCAACGAGGTCCAGTATGAGTGAAGAGCGAGATATTCTGGCGGCGCGCAAAGCAAAAATGCAAAGTTGGCAAGCTGCTGTCGGTGCCTACCCGAATGATTTTCGGCGTCAAGATTTGGCCGCGGATTTATTGGCTCGTCATATTGAGGATGACAAGGCCGCACTGGCCGAGGTGCAAGTTGCGACTGCCGTTGCGGGAAGGATTATGTTGCGCCGAGTGATGGGCAAGGCGAGCTTCATTACGTTACAGGATGTCTCCGGGCAAATTCAGTGTTATCTGGCGAAGGATAATCTTAGTGAAGAAGCTTATGCAGGATTTACCCAGCATTGGGAAATGGGGGATATCGTCGGGGTGCGTGGGGTGCTAATGCGCACCAATAAGGGCGAACTATCTGTTCAAGCTCAAGAGATCGTTCTGCTCAATAAGACTTTGCAGCCGCTACCAGAAAAATTTCATGGGTTGACTGATCAGGAAACTCGTTACCGTCAGCGTTATGTTGACTTGATGACTAATGCTGATAGCCGCAACGTCTTCCAGGCGCGTTCGCAAATTGTGCACAATTTGCGCCAGTACTTTGTTGGTCATGACTATTTAGAAGTAGAAACACCGATGATGCATAGCATCCCAGGTGGCGCCACTGCACGACCATTTATAACCCATCACAACGCGTTAGATATGCCCTTATATTTGCGGGTGGCGCCTGAGTTGTTCCTCAAACGACTGGTGGTGGGCGGGTTCGAGCGGGTCTTTGAGATAAACCGTAATTTTCGTAACGAGGGGCTATCGACGCGGCACAACCCAGAATTCACGATGCTGGAATTTTATCAGGCCTATGCGGACTACGAGGATTTGATGAGCCTCACGGATGAGATGCTTGCCATGTTAGCCACTAACGTGCGCGGTAGCGCAAAATTTTCGTATCAAGGTATTGAGCTGGATCTTGGTAAGCCAGCATTGCGTGTGAGCATGGAAGAATCACTGGTGCGTTTTGGCGGCGTTGCCGAAACAGCAGCTGACAATGAAGCGGATTTGCGCGATTTATTAGAGCGGTCTGGGGCGACCCTGCAGGACGGTTGGGGCCTTGGTAAGTTGCAAATGGAAATGTTCGAGGCGCGGGTAGAGGCGCGATTAGAGCAACCCACTTATATCACCGAATATCCGGCAGAGGTGTCGCCACTGGCCCGTCGTAACGATGCAAACCCTGCAGTGACTGATCGCTTCGAGTTATTTATTGGTGGGCGTGAATACGCTAATGGTTTCTCCGAGTTGAATGACCCGGTCGATCAGGCCGAACGCTTTAAGGCTCAGGCCGACCTTAAATCCGCGGGTGATCATGAGGCAATGCACTTTGACGAAGACTACATTAGGGCGCTCGAGTACGGTTTGCCACCAACAGCCGGTGAAGGAGTGGGGGTCGATCGGTTGGTTATGCTGCTGACTGATTCGCCGAGCATACGTGATGTGTTACTGTTTCCGCTGATGCGAAAAGTCTAGCGAGTGATCTATGCGTACCGTGCAGTTGGAACACTCTTGGCGGACGTTGTTAGCAGATCAATTTGAGCAGCCGTATATGCGGCAATTGCGGGAGTTCTTGCTCGACGAAAAACGCGCTGGCCACCAGGTTTTTCCCTCGGGTAAAAATATGTTTACCGCATTAAATCTAGTCCCGTTAGAGCGGGCAAAGGTAGTGATCATCGGTCAAGACCCATACCATGGCCCCGGTCAGGCCCATGGCCTGAGCTTTTCAGTACTAAGCGGTGTGCCGTTGCCGCCCTCGCTGCGCAATATATTTACCGAGATAGAAAGCGATGTCGGTTGCACATCTTTGGTTGCTGCCGGTAGTGGTGATCTTTCGTTGTGGGCAGAGCAGGGCGTATTGTTACTTAACTCAGTCCTCAGCGTTAGGGCTAGGTCTGCAGGGTCGCATCAAGGTCAAGGGTGGGAGCAGTTCACCGATGTATTGGTGCAGCGTTTAGCGGCGGAGCGCGCTGGTTTGGTTTTTTTGTTGTGGGGCAGCTACGCCCAGAAAAAGGCCGCGATTGTCGACAACGCTCGTCATTGCTTATTGAAAGCGCCGCACCCGTCGCCTTTGTCAGCGCATCGTGGATTTTTCGGTTGTCGGCACTTCTCGCAAACCAACCAATATCTAGAGTCGCAAGGACACACGCCCATAGATTGGGCGCGTTTAAGGTAGGAGAGGAATATGCAAACAGCGGATACGCCCTTGTTAATTGCCGAACGGNCGGCCGCCAANGGCTGTGTGTTAGGAGTGCTTACACTGAATGTCGAGTCGAGCCTCAATTCGCTGACATTAGAGATGATTCGCGCCATGACCAAAGCGCTTGGGAACTGGCGTTCGCGTGACGATTTAGTGGCGGTTGTGCTCAATGGCCGAGGCCCTAAAGCGTTCTGTGCGGGTGGTGACATACAAGCACTGTATCGTTCTTGTGTGGCGAACCAGCAAGCGCGGTCGCAAGTTGACGACTATGCTCGATGTTTTTTTTCTGAGGAATACCAACTCGATCTGCTTATGCATCAATATCCGAAGCCGATCGTGACTTTGGGGCATGGCGTCGTCATGGGGGGTGGTTTTGGTTTGTTCTCGGCCTCGCGGTTTCGCGTGCTTACCGAGCGCTCACGGCTGGCATTTCCTGAAATCACAATCGGNCTGTTTCCTGATGCGGGTGGCAGTTGGGTGTTAAAAAACATGCCGCTGACGGTGGCGGCTTTTCTAGGGCTTACCGGCAGTCAGTTGAATGCTCGGGACGCATTGAATTTGGGGATAGGTTCTCATGTTGTCGACCATGGGACGCGTGATGACCTAGTGCCGCAACTGGCTGAACTTAAGTGGAATGCGCGTTCTAACGAAGCGAACGTCGNATTGTTGGAAAGCTTTTTGGCCACTGTGCAGACGTCTGTGGNAGATTTGGAGAGCGAACTGGAGGCCGTGCCTGAATGGACGGTGCAATTGGGCGATTTGGCTTCAACCACTGCCGCATTGTTTGCTTTGCAGGGTCAGTCAAATTGGATCGATCGAGGGTTGGAAAACTTACGTAAAGGTTGTCCGACGACTGCTGCAATTGTGCTCGAGCAGCTTCATCGGGTGCAAAATATGACGTTGGCGGAAAGTTTTGCCATGGAGCTTGAGATCGCGACTCGCTGTGCGCAACTGCCTGATTTTCCAGAGGGGGTTCGCGCGCTTTTGATTGACAAAGACGGGCAACCAAACTGGCGCTACAAAGACTTCAGTCAGGTGCCACGCGCGCACGTCCTCAGTCACTTTGGGTCAGGCTGATTGCTAGCCGTTAAATTCGAGTTACCCAGAGTCCTTGTTTTTCGCCCAGCATGACCACCTCACCTTTGCCGTCAGCCTTTTCATAGGTCTTACCCAGTTCAACCGCGGTAGGTTCGTCAATGGCGAACGCTGCGAGATTGCGCTTAACGGCGCCGCGAAAGCTCGCTCTTGCGACTACTTCTTGGCCAAGGTAACAACCCTTATCAAAATCGACCGCTCCATGCTCTTGTAAAGCGAGCATTTGCGGTAAGTGTCGCCCCGAGCAGGCTTGTTGTATCAGCACCATTCGTCGTTCTATGAGTTGCTCGTTAATAAGCGGCGATACATCTGGCACTTGCGCGGTTTCTACCGGTGCGGTGGGAATATCGCGGACCAGATGCCAGCCAGATATAAGTTCAGCGGTAGTCGCGTTCGCGGAACGCGTGACGTAGACGAAATCTTCACTACCGTTGAGCGTACACTTAGAAAATCGAAGGTAGGGAGCTAAATAGTCTCTGAACGTTTGGACTGTGGTGTGGTGGATAACGAGCCCAATTGCGTCGCCTAACAGGAGCGCCCAGCCGTTGGCGATGACGCGGCCTTGCAGGGAGCATGCAGCGAATGGCGTACAGGCAAGTTCGGATAGTCTGTCGGTATTACAGGTTACGTAGCCTTGCAGGAATTCGTTCGCTGCAAAGCCGGCCAGCTTGAGCATCCGCGCATCTTGCCAATTGTTCAAAAGACATTCTCGTACAACGAAAGAGGAAATAGACTGCCTGATTGGTAGCAGTAATTGCAATAACGTAAGGCGCAAAGGAATTTATGGCGGTAACGGATTTGAAGCATATTTATTGGCGTAGCCGCAGAGGCATGCTGGAACTCGAGTTGCAACTGATTCCCTTTGCTCGAGACCAATTTGCGCACTTGAGCGATGCCGAGCAGCGCTGTTATGAGCAAATGTTGGATCTTGAAGATTGGCAGTTGTTCGATTGGGTGCAGGGGCGAGAAGTGCCNAATGATCCCTTGGTTAAGCAGGTGGTCGATAAAATCATAGCAACACCCGCGGCGCCCTCTACGGTTTTTTAGTGGTGCGGGAGCTTTGCGCCGCAAGCGAAGGAAAAATTTCGATATCAGTGCATCTGGGTAGGTTGCGTTTCGGCGTTGCGCTGCTTGGGGTTGTGATTCTTGAATACGCGGGCGCAAAGTTACTGGGTATCAGTGGCAGTGGCCTGTTTGTGCCCCTTTGTCAGCGAGTTGTTATGGCCGCGTGGCCAGGACAGTTGGGCCGTTTGAATCTTCCAACTACTGATTTAACTCACATTGACGCTACTCAGCTGCAACAATTTTGGCAAACGCCGTGGGCNGTATGCTTTTGTGTTGTNGGCGAGCGACCGCAATGGCTGTTCTGTGATGAGGTGAGTCGTGAGGCTTTTGCTTGGTGCAGTCGAGAGGCCAATCTGGCATTGCGAATGCCGTCGGCTGGTTCTACTTCGCTCTAGTTTCTATTTGGCAGTTGTTGCGCCCATTACATTTAAATTATCGAGGCTGCCAGGAAATAAAATCGTGTCTTTGGCGTGTGCACTCTGCTGGGGATGGTCCAAGGTAAAGTGCAGGCCGCGACTTTCCCGACGCTGTAGGGCTGAGCGTACGATAAGGTCAGCCACATGGAGTAAATTACGTAGCTCAATAAGATCGCTGGTAATGGTGTAGTTAGCATAGTAATCGGCGACTTCTTGCTTAAGAAGATCGATGCGATGTTGTGCGCGTTGCAACCGCTTATCGGTCCGTACGATACCGACAAAATCCCACATGAACCTGCGTAATTCATCCCAGTTATGCGCGATGATGACGCTCTCGTCGGAGTCGCGAACCTGCGATAGGTCCCATTTGGGAATGTAGGGAACGTTCAATGGTCGATCGAGCTGGGTTTGAATCTTATTGGCGGCCCGGCGCGCGAATACCAAACACTCAAGCAGCGAATTGCTGGCGAGTCGATTGGCGCCGTGTAAGCCCGTGCAACTCGCTTCACCGATAACATAAAGGTGCGCTAAATCTGAGCGACCGTGCTGGTCGACCACTACGCCGCCACAGGAATAATGCGCTGCAGGAACCACTGGGATCGCGTCTTGGGTTATGTTTATACCCAGCGATGCGCATTTCTCTGCGATATTTGGGAAGTGTGCATGAATGAATTCGGCGGAACGGTGGGAAATGTCCAAGTACACGCAATCTGCACCGATGCGTTTCATTTCATGGTCTATTGCTCGCGCGACGATATCGCGGGGCGCTAGTTCCGCGCGCTCGTCGAATCGTTGCATAAAGCGTTCGCCATTGGGCAGCCGCAGAATTCCGCCCTCACCACGTACCGCTTCGGAGATCAGAAAAGATCCGGCATGGGGGTGATACAAGCAAGTGGGGTGGAATTGATTGAACTCCATGTTCGCAACTCGACAACCGGCCCGAAATGCCATCGCGATACCGTCGCCAGTGGAGCCGTCTGGATTACTGGTATACAGATAAACCTTGCTTGCTCCACCGGTTGCTAGAATTACGAATTTCGACTGGAACACTTCCACCCGACCGGTACTTCGATTCAAGACATGCGCACCTGCGCAGCGATTGGGGTAGCGGCCAAGCTTCGACAAGTTTATGAGATCGATCGCGATGCGGTCGTTGAACAATTCAATATTTGGGTGGTCGAGCGCTTTTTCGGTTAAGGTTTGGGTGATTGCTTTGCCGGTCGCGTCGGCGACATGCACGACTCTGCGGTGAGAGTGACCGCCTTCGCGGGTAAGGTGCAGCGCGTTGTCCTCTGCATCGAAGTTAACGCCCCAAGACGATAGCTGAGCGATTATTTCTGGAGCGTCTGCGACAGTAGCCTGCACAACTCCNGGGTCACACAACCCAGCACCTGCTTCTACTGTGTCGTTAACGTGTGCATTGAGGCTGTCTTCTGGGTCCATCACGGCTGCGACGCCGCCTTGNGCCCAATGCGAAGAGCCCGTGGTAATGTCGCCTTTGCTTAGTACTGTAACTCTTGCGACGTCAGCCAGTTGCAAAGCCGCTGCAAGGCCTGCAGCACCACCACCAATAATGAGAACGTCAGTTGCGAATCGTTGTGACATGATCTTGTCAGTTTGGCCTAGTGTCCCCAGTATAACGACTTCCTCGCGGTCGAGGGCAATTCGGCCAAGACTAATTCAGAGTAAGTGAGTTGAAATGATCGAGCGACGCATCCTGCTGCAAGAAACTTCACAAGGTCCAAGATTCGTCTCAACCGAAGCGACGTGCTCGGCGTGCCCTGCGATGTGCTTTGGGTCGGCTGATTCCGCCGCGACGCTCAAGGGTGAGGGGACGCCTGCAATCCTAGCCGTCAATGGAGCGACTCTGAATAGCGCAGCTTTACGCCTTTTTGCTGCACCCTTGGCTGCGCTTGTTGCAGCAACCATACTCTTGGATGCTGTAACTAATGCTTACCCTCTGTTACAGGAATTACCTTTGCAGCTAAGTATATTGGCCCTATTCGGTGCGTTGCTGATGGGGTGGAGTCGAATTTTGCGAGGTCGATGGTTCATCAATGACGATGGCTTGAAAGAACTTTACAGTGGACCCACTATTACGGGCATGCCCAAGCACACAAGTGGCAGAAGAGTAATTGTGTCGGAACGCAGTGGGCTCAGACGGGTATAGAGGTATATAGCGAATTACTAAATTACTAAATTACTGAATTACTGAATTACTGAATTACTGAATGCAAAGACTAGTCTCGCCGTCAAAAGACCAGTTGCTGCGCTCAACACAGCATGCTGCAGGATTTACTNCTATAAGCAGGGCTGTTTTTTTTGGACGGACAGACCGTCGTGCACCCACATTCGCTGCACGTTTTTTATGCAATTGCACTAACTAGGGATCAATTTAATGCAGAACATGATCGTAAACTATCTTGCACCTCGAGCTGTGCATGCATGTGCCGTCGGCTCTTCGGCTCTGGTTGGATTGTTCTTGGTCGTCGCGTCGAGTGTGCACGCAGCGCCGTTGCCAGACTTTACGGAATTGGTAAAGGACAACGAGGCGGCTGTAGTTAACATAAGCACGGTTGGGGAAGCGCCGAGGCGAATGAATCCCGGAGGGCCGCGTAGCGATCAATTAGAGGAGTTTTTCCGCCGTTTTGGACCACCGCAACAGCGTGAGAATCAGCCGCGCTTGCGTCCCCGTTCGCTTGGCAGCGGTTTTGTGATTGAGTCGGATGGTTACATCCTGACGAATAATCATGTTGTAGATGGGGCCGAGAAAATTATGGTGCGTTTGAGCAACCGCGAGGAATATGAGGCGGAATTGGTGGGAACAGATCCGCGCTCAGATTTAGCGTTATTAAAGGTAAGTGCAGACAAGAAATTACCAGCCTTGACGATGGGCGACTCGGATAAACTGGAAGTAGGCGAATGGGTGCTGGCAATAGGGTCGCCGTTTGGTTTCGATTATTCGGTAACAGCAGGCATTGTTAGTGCCAAGGGCCGAAGCTTATCGAATCCTCAAACCGGTAATTATGTCCCGTTCATTCAGACTGACGTCGCCATCAACCCCGGCAACTCAGGCGGACCGCTATTCAATCTAGACGGTGAGGTGGTTGGTATTAACTCGCAGATTTACTCTAATTCTGGTGGTTTTATGGGGGTGAGTTTTGCTATTCCCATCGAAATGGCCATGGATGTAGTGAGTCAGCTTAAGGATAAGGGGCGTGTTTCTCGAGGCTGGCTTGGTGTGGAGATTCTTGAGGTCAGTCGTGACTTGGCCCTGAGTTACGGCTTGCAGCGACCGCACGGTGCCTTAGTGGCGCGAGTCATGGAAGGCAGTCCTGCAGCCGATGCTGGTTTGCAGGAAGAAGACATCATCATCGAGTTTAATGGCCAAGATATCGAGCGCTCTGGAGAGCTGCCGCAATATGTTGGTCGCGCACCGGTAGGGGAGCCCTCTCGTTTGACGGTTATGCGTAGTGGCAAGAAGAAGAAATTGTCTGTAACCATTGGTGAACTGCCGGAACAGGCCAGCCTCACCACCACGCCTAGACAGTCGGCTCAGGACAACAAGATTGGTCTCACGTTCCGCGACCTGTCGGAGCAAGCGAAGGAACAGCTTGGTATTGACGGTGGCGTTGAAGTGATTACCGCAAGAGGCTTGGCTGGCGAGGCGGGATTGATGCCGCGAGACATTATTTTGCGCATGCGCACCAAGCCGGTAGTCGATTCCGAGGCGCTAGACGACATCATTGCGGACGTTAAGCCCGGGAGCATTGTGCCGGTGTTGGTACTGCGTCAGCAGCGCCGGATTTTTCTCACTCTTAAAGTCCCTGAAGACGACTAGGCCATGGTAGCGGCAGCATTTGCGGCGACGTTACTCTGCGCAGTAGTGTGCTTCCGCATGGCTAAGCGAAAGAACCGAAGTGTGCGATTTTGGGTGGCAATGGGCGTACTTTTTGGGCCTCTAGCTCCAATCCTTCTATGGCCATTGGAGCGCAACGGGGCTGACAATTCGAATTCTATAGTTTGAACAAAAGCGTACCGATTGGCTTTGCCTAATGGGTAAGTGCAAGTTGCTCAGTACTGCGCTTCATCGCCTGTCTCGGATGAGCTAAACTGCGCTCCCTTTTGTGTGGCGACCAGCCGTGTCAATAAATCAGCGCATCCGCAATTTTTCGATCATCGCCCATATC